>CAUZRT010000064.1:0-12501 GCA_963582235.1 Lentisphaeria bacterium | reverse complement strand
CGCACGGCAACAGCAGCCGCCGGTCAGCCGTTGCCGGATGATGCCGACACCAGCGCTGAAACAACCGGCGATTACTCGGATTCGGAGCTGCCGGAGGCGCTCGATCATGGGCACGACAGTGACGATGCCGCCGAGGGCACCGATCCTACCGTGACTGAAAAAACTGTGACTGCCGACGACAAGGTTGCCGATGAACGGGTTGTCGATCCCACGGGCGACGAAGACCCGGCGTTGAATGATCCCCCCCGTGCCCTCCCGGAACAGGATGTTGCGCCTGACGCAGCGCCGCCGGCACCCGCAGCAGCCGCCGCCGAGCCCAATGACCCCGCCGCCGATACGTCCGACGGCGAAACAACGGGCCCGGCGGAGCCCGCCCGGTGGAATGATACCGATGCTGCGGACTCCGCAGGCGCGGACAAAAACAACTCAGGGCCGGATCCGGACCTGGGCGCCGACGAAAGTGGCCCTGCGGACTCCGCAACACCCGGCGGCGCCGACGGCGGTGAAGCCCGGGGCGGCGAGCAAGCCGAGGCTACCGGCGACGGGCAAGGCGGTGACGGCGCGGGGCAGGGCGGCGGCGAAGGCAGCGGAGCCGGTGACGGTGCGGCCGGCGGCGGGGGGCAGGGGACGCCCGGCGATTCGGGTGCGGGCGGTCAAAACAGCGGCGCACCAGCCGCCGGCGGCACCGTCGGTGACCGTTGGCAGGACGACGATCTCGGTATCGCGCGTGATGATGTGCCGGACCGGACCGTGCGTGACGACAAGTTTGAGTCAATGTCGAGAGACGATCCTGATCAAATCGCCTTGACAGGGTCGGAAACCGAAGCTCAATCCAAGATTTTCCAATGGCTATCCGGGAACCAATCCACCGATTCGGACTTTGATCTTCCCGAGGATGGTGATACGGCGGTTGAACGCCAGTTCGGCGAACGGGAATTGACGATGGTTGCGGAACAGCACGAAGAGGTCCTCGACCAGGAAACGACTGACGAGACCCTGCATTTCGAGATGCATGAGATTCCCGCGGATGTCCTCGATCTCATCAACAACTTCAAGGAAGAATACAACGAGCTGATGCGACAGGCGAAGCCGTAAACAGGGGGAACGCGGTGATGAGGCACGCGCGGCGGCTGATCGGTCCAATTGGTCCGATCCGTCCGATCAGACGCCGCGCGCGCCTCATGGCCGGGGTCTCCGAATCGCCCACACATCGTCACATCGTCTGATGGCGAACGTCAATGCATTACCGGCGGCAGCACTCTCGTGGTTCCCCACATTCTTGCCGTCGGTGGCGATTCGCATCATATTATTGACTTTCTCACAGCTCCGGTAGCTCAGTTAGGATAGAGCAGCAGCCTTCTAAGCTGCGGGTCCCAGGTTCGAATCCTGGCCGGAGTGCCATCCCCGCCGCATACGCCGTGCTCTGTTCTTTTCCTGTTTGACTTGGGGTAACTGTTCGGGTCGTATCAGGCAACATCGCCGGGCGTTGAACCCGTGCTTCGAGTACCTAAATAGTTATTTTGTCCACGCATTCCTGATCACACCGAGGTTCTCGATGCGTTTCGATTGTCTTGTTGTCCTTACAATCGGTCTGGTCGTCACGGCGGGTGTTTCCATTGGCGAAAACCTGGTGCGGAGTCCGCAAGTCGACACAGATGTTGATATTCGAACTACAAACAGGCCCATCAAGGCAATCCCGCATGCGGGACGCCTCATCGGCAACGATCTCCGAGCCGTCGATCAACCCCACGTTTGCCGGGGCAAAGGCGCTGCCCAAACCTGGAAGGATCACGTAATGAAACTCAGTTGTACGTCCGTCATGCTGCCGCGATGGGACCTGGATGAAACCTTCGATAAACTGGCCGAATACGGGTACAACGGCGTTGAACTGCGCTGCCGCTACAATCCCGATGATTCCAATGCGGAACCGGCATTCGGGGGTCGGCACCTGAGCGATGTGAGCCCGGACAACATTCAGGATATGGTGGCGCAGATCCGTGATGCCGTTGCCCGCACCGGTGTCAAAGTCGTGGCCCTGGCGCCGGCCTGCCAGCTCGACAATGACGACCTGGTTGACAAGCTCATCCAGGGCGCTCGCGCCATTGACCCGGATGAGCCACCCGCGATTCGTATTGCGGCAGCGGGTCACGATCGTACGAAACCGTACCTTCCCCAGTTTGATGCTGCCCGCACCGGTTTCCAGGCGCTGGTCGATCGCCTCCGGGACTCCGGCGTGAAGATCCTCTATGAGATCCATGCCGGCACGGTTGCCGTCTCCTGCTCCCGGACCCGCGAGCTCCTGCGGGATCTGGACCCGGCGCAAATCGGCGCCATATATGATGTGCCCAACATGATCCGCGGCAGCATCGAGGATTCTCGCCTGGGCATGGAAGTGCTCGGCCCTTACCTGGCCCATTGCCATATCGGCAACGGCGTCCCGAAAAGCACGGAACGCGACGCCACGGGGCGGCTGCAATGGGTGTGGGAATTCAGTGACCTGCGCGAGGGGCTCGCCGATATTCCGCAGATCATTGAGGATTTCAAGGCTGTCGGTTACAGCGGCTATGTGTCGCTGGAGGAATTCGGTCCCGGCGATGACGACGCCAAGGTCCGCGAACAGGGTGCCTATCTGCGCGAACTCATCTCCTGATCAGAGATTTTGACGTGGCGGGTCAAAATCTCTCGTGACAAGAGCGCACTTCGGCGCCGTCTTAGTGTTAGCATAGATACGAATGACAACCGGCGGCCCCAATGGCGTTCACATATCAGTATCCGCGGCCGGCGCTTACCGTCGACGGCGTTGTCTTCGGACTCGATGAAGGTGAGCTGAAAGTCATGCTCATCGGGCGCCGGCATGAACCGTTCCAGGGGGAATGGGCGTTGCCCGGCGGCTTCGTCGAAATGGACGAGACCCTGGAAGGCGCTGCCCGCCGCGAGTTGGAGGAGGAAACCGACATCACGGATGTTTATCTCGAGCAACTGTACTCGTTCGGTGCTGTTGATCGGGATCCGCGCGAGCGCGTCGTGAGTGTCGCCTACTACGCGGTGGCCAACATCGACGGCCACAAGTTTCATGCCCGCACCGACGCCGCGGCCGCCGCGTGGTTCGGTATTCAAGACTGCCAGCGGCTGGCATTCGATCACGACGAGATTCTCGCGGTGGCGCATCGGCCGCTGCAGGGAAAGGTCCGGTGCCAGCCCATTGGATTCCGGATGCTGCCGGAAAGGTTTACGTTGTCGCAGATTCAAAGAATGTACGAAATAATTCTGGCAAAGGAACTCGACAAACGCAACTTTCGTAAGCAGATCCTGAGTATGGATCTGCTTGTCGATCTCAACGATTTTCAGCAAGACGTGGCGCACCGGGCGGCGCGCTTATACCGCTTTGACGAGCACAAATACAGGCGACTTGCAGAGACGGGCTTCAGTTTAGAAATTTGAGCGCAGACCGACAACCGAAAGGTGGTACAGATTCAGTCATCTGAGTATTAGAAAACCGGCGGCAAGTCAAGTTTTCCGCGGCGGATGAATTTATTGAGAGCGACGGGGAATCTCTCATGAAGGTTTTCCAAGAGAGGCGCCCGAGGAACTCCCATGATCATTCGGCGTATCGAGACTTTCGTCGTGTTGCCGAAACCAGGAAAAGAACACCATGACCGAGAAAGACACCACATCCGAACTGTTCAAAGGTATGCGCCGTTTTCGCGCTATACTGCAGGCGGGGGAACTGCCGCTCGGTGTCGCCGTATCCTTCAACGATCCGCTGTTGAGCGACGCTCTTGCCGATTCCGTTGACTTCTTTTGGTACGACCTCGAGCACATCAATCTCGACCCCGCGGCGCTGAACGCACATCTGCTGGCCGCCCGTGGCAAACAGACGGCCGCTATCGTCCGCGTCGCCGACGTGCATCCCGCCGTTATCAAGCCGGTGCTCGATGCCGGGGCTGATGGCGTCGTCGCCGCGCAGGTGCGCAGTGTGGATGAAGTGCAGCAGCTGGTAAGCAATTGTTTATATCCGCCTGACGGAACACGCGGCGCCGCTCCGCGCGTGCCGTCCAACTATGACCGGATCGGCCGCGAGTGTTTTCGGCTAGCCAATGAGACCATTTTTACGGCAGTGATGATCGAAACGGCGGAAGCGCTCGAGGCCATCGAGGAGATTGTGCGGGTCCCACGGCTGGACTCGGTTGTCATCGGGCCACTTGATCTGTCGGGCGCCCTGGGCGACCTCGGCGACCTGGACAGCACCGTGCTCGGTGAGGCGATGGACCGAATTATTGGCGCAGCACGTGAGACCGGCGTGTACGTGGGTGCCGGAGTGGGAATCAGCGGCGATCTTACCGACTCATTGATCGCACGCGGTGTCAACTGGTTGCAAGCCGGCTGTGACTTCCAATATCTCATTGACGCCGTCGATGAGACCGTCGCGGCCATACGCGGCAGAATGGAATGAGGATGCAGGCTGCTGTACTGCACCAGTTTGGCAAACCGCCGGCAAACTTCTATTCCGTTCGGCCGTTGCGTGTCGGTCTGATTGGCGGCATTGTGGGGTGTTCCGATAGGGACGTTACCCATGGCCGCAATAACTCCGTTGGATTGCCGTTGTAAGACCCCATAAACGCTAACTTTCCGCCACGGCGGATCAGCCTGTGGCTGAAAGTGGAGGATTTCGAGCACAGTATCAACATCTCAGTACCCGCGTCTGATTTGCGCATTCAGCTTCAGACCGATCCCCGGTACCAGGATTTTCTCTCGCGTTTCGAACTGCGCGAAGTCCTCAGGTACAAGATGTATGTGGCCAGCCCTGCAGAATATTCTCCGTGGGAAGATATGGGCCTATTCCGACGAAAGCAGACGCAAGAGCAAGTGACAGAAAGATCTATCCGACATCATGCGCCTTGTTGAACCCCATCCCGAACTCGGTGCCAAGCTCCCTCCCAGGATTGCCTCTCAACTTTAGGGTGAAAGATTAAGGGGGCTTACTACTCTGCGAAGTATCGCTACGTAGCACGAGCAACACCCGAGCTGTGGCATTGATCCGAACAAATCGCTCCAGCGTAACCCGGATCTCTCCCGCCTTGGCGGGAGAGATCCGGGTAGCTGAGCTTGTCGATGTATTACGCTGTTCGGGGTGGCGTGACGTTTTCCGGCCGGAAAACGTCCGTGCGGCCGCGAGCCGTCAATCCTGGATTGCGGAAAAATCGGCAATCTGCAACACCAGTTCGACGACGCGTTGGACCAACCGGTGGCGATTGTTGCGCACGGCATCATCCGGATCGTTGACGAGGACCGCATCAAAGAAGGCATTCACCGTCGCCCGCAGTGGCGCCACGGCTGCGAGGGCGGCGACGTGGTTGCGACGTTCCAGTGATGCCGAGACTTCCGCTTCCGTCGAATCGACAGCCTCTGAAAGCCGGGATTCCTCGGTATGGGAAAACAATGCCGCATCGACGACGCCGTTCCCGAGGATCTCACGATCGAGGATGTTGTTTGTGCGCTTGAAGGTTGCAGCGACATCGGCGAAATCATTGCGCTGCCGGAATTCATCCATCGCCTGCAGCCGGACTACCAGGTCGGTGCAGTCGGTCCACGGCGTCGAAGCCTGCACAACCGCGTCAATGGTATCCCAGGCGAAGCCGCCGGGGACGCCGTCCCGCGACTGCTCCTGGAAGAGCCGCTTGGCACGGGCCAGAAAAAATTTCATGATGTCGTCGAGAAGGTCGTTGCCGTCGGTATCCAGGACGTCGCCATATATCGTGATCGTCTGCTGGATCACCTCCTTCATATCCAGCCGAAACCCCCGGTTGACGACGATCGCCATGCTGGACAGGCAGGCCCGGCGAACACCGAATGGATCGGCCGAGCCGGTCGGCGCCTTGCCGATACCGAAAATCCCCACCATCGTATCGAGACGGTCCGCGACAGCGACAACGGCGGCCTCGTCGCTGGCCGGAAAACTGTCGTTGACGTTGCGCGGCAGGTAATGGTCGCGCAATCCTTCGGAAACGATCTCGGGAAGCCCTTCCGCTGACGCATAGTAACGGCCGATTTCCCCCTGCAAGTCGGGGAACTCGCCGACCATGTAGGTCGTCAGATCGGCCTTGCACAGCCGGGCGATGCGGTTGACGGTTTGCAGGTGCCCGGCGTCCATCCCAAGCCGTTTCCCGATCCACTCCGCCAGCCGACCGAGGCGTTCGACTTTGTCGAGAACTGAGCCGAGACGTGCCTGGAAGATGGACTGCGCCAACTTGGGAACGCGATCCCCGAGTTCTTGTTTCATATCCTCGCGCAGGAAGAATTCCGCGTCGGCAAAACGCGAGCGCAGCACGTTCTGATAGCCTTCGCGAATGACATCGACGTTTCGACATGTCATGTTCGACACGGCGATGAAGATATTCGCCAGTTCGCCGTCGGTGTCGACCAGGGCGAGGTATTTCTGGTGCTCCTTCATCTCCGACACAAGGACCGCGGGTGGAATATCCAGATACCGCTCCTCGAACGAACAGAGAACCGGGACCGGATACTCCACAAGATTATTGACGATGCCAAGCAACTCTTCGTCCTCACGCCAAACTCGGCCCGTGCCGTTTGCGGACTCCGCAACGAGTTTGCGCAGCTGCGCCTTGCGTTCATCCTGATCCGCATATACAAATGCCGCGCGCAGCGACTGCAAATAGGCCTCGCGATCGGCGGTGACTGGGATCGCCCGCGGCGCCAGAAAGCGGTGGCCGAACGACTCGTTGCCGCTCTGCACACCTGCGTAATCTGTCGGAATTATCTGCTTGCCGAGCACGGCTACGAGCCAGTGCACGGGCCGCACGAAGGCGGTCGTGCCCGTTCCCCATCGCATGGTTTTGTACCAATGGATGCCGTCGAAGAACGCCGGGATCACGGCGGCGAGAATGTCGACCGCGGATTTTCCCGCCTGCTCTTTGACGGCGAAGAGATACTCCGCCCCCTTCACTTCCCGCGTCTCGACGGCGTCGATGTCGATGTCGTTCTTGGCCGCGAAACCCAGTGCCGCCTTGGTCCAATTACCGTCGTCGTCCCTGGCGATGCGAAGCGGCGGCCCTTTTATTTCAAGCGTCTGGTCGGGCTGCCGGGCGCGCAGCGCGCCGACGGAGACGGTGATGCGACGCGGGGTACAAAAGAACTTGACATCATCGGGCTCGAGACCGGTGGGCAGGAAGTGCTTCTGGAACAGTTCGGGCAATTCGGCGAGCAGAGGGTCGAAGACCTGGGCCGGCATCTCCTCAACACCGATCTCGATGAGCAGCGGCAGGCGATCGTCGGCATCCGCAGTGATGCGAACCGCATCGGATTTCCTCTCGTCATCATGTCGTGTACTGACGTCCAACACTGCTTTGGCCCCGAACTTCTTGCCCACCAAGGGGAATCCGAGGCTTTTGCGATTGGCCAGCCAGGCTTCGGACACTGCCCGCGCCAGCTGGCGCACGCGCAGGATATACCCCTGGCGTTCGTTCACCGAAACAGCACCGCGGGCATCGAGAAGATTAAAGGTATGGCTCGCCTTCAAACAGTAATCCGACGCTGGCAACGGCTGCTCGGCCGCGCATAGTCGCATGCATTCCTTTTCGAATCGATCGAATAATTCCAGATGTAATTCAATGTCCGCCAGTTCGAAGTTATGGCGCGAGAATTGAACTTCGTTTTGGTGAAACAGGTCACCGTACGTGAACTGTTCGTTATAGGCCAGGTCGTAGACATTGTCGACCTGTTGCAGGAACATGCAGATGCGTTCGAGGCCATAGGTTATTTCACCCATGACCGACGGGAGCTCGAGACCGCCCACCTGCTGAAAGTATGTGAATTGGGTCACCTCCATGCCGTCGACCCAAATCTCCCACCCGAGGCCCCAGGCACCGAGGGTCGGCGACTCCCAGTCGTCATGGACGAAGCGAATGTCATGATCCTCGGCAGCGATCCCGAGTGTCTGGAGCGAGCCCAGATACAGGTCGACAAAGTTGGGCGGGCTGGGCTTCATCACCACCTGAAACTGGTAGTAGTGTTGCAGCCGGTTGGGATTATCGCCGTAACGCCCGTCGGTGGGCCGGCGGCACGGCTCCACGTAGGCGGCGTAAAAAGGCTCGGGACCGAGGGACCGGAGGAACGTTGCCGAGTTGAATGTGCCGGCGCCTTTTTCCGTATCGTAGGGTTGCGTCAGCAGGCAGCCCTGGTTGTTCCAGTAACGCTGCAGTTCGAGAATTAGATCTTGGAAATGCATAGGTAGGTGAATGAGAGAATGGGCGGATTGGAGTAAATATTCCGTAGGCGGAAGATTTAATGGTAAACGAGAATTTACAGCCCATTAACTTGCTTGCGCAACCGTAGATACATATTTTTCTTTGTTACCGGATCGTTGCAATCGGACAACCGCGACATTAGTATAATTCTGTACGACGATTGACAACGTGCAGCGGCACCTGTGACTGCCGCAGGGGCCTGTGGCGGCTACCACGTCCGTCCGGCTGCACGGTTTTTCGGATGAAACCGAGGTTTTCGGTCAGGCACTAATTTGGTCCTTCAGCGCGCGAGTGTAAAGCACGGTGTCACAGGAAGAGAAGAATCCTCCGCCGGAAAACAGCGACGAGCCGTCGTCGCCGCCGGTGGCCGACGTGGCATCGCCGCCGCCGGAAGCGATATCGCCGCCTGCTGCTTCGGAAGCTTCAGGAGCGCCAACGCTCGAGAACGTGGGCAGACGCCGGCCGAATCCCATGTTCGCACTCATCGTCGTTCTCGTCTTTGCCAACATCCTGCTTCCTCGCTACGTCAACGTTGCGATCATCGCCCTGCTTGTCATTTTCTTTTGCCTGATCTTCATGCATACGCGGGCGCCGTCACTCTTGCCAGCCCCGATCGGCCGCCTCGCCGACCGGGCCATCGTACGGCTGCAGGTGTACCCGGGGGAGATCATGCTCATCGTCGCCGTCTCCCTTTTGGTCATCGTTCGTCTGGTGAAGCGCAATCCCACAGCGCTTCTCGAGGCCGGTTTGGAGGCCGCTTCCTGCCTGGTTCTCATCACTGCCTTCTGGATGCGGGATAAGAAGTCGCAGCTCTCCGGAGCGCCGGCGATCCTGCCGCGGCCAAATAAAGAAGCAGAGAAGCGGGCGCCGTCCGAACCCGAGGACGAGCCTATTTCCGCGCGGGAAATAAAGGTGCAGGGACTTGATAAGAGCACGGAGATCGACCTGCCGGTACTGGAGGATGAAGGCGCTGTCGAAAGAAAACAGTACGAGAACGCCCAGAAAAAGCGCTGGGAAGGCTGGCTGAAAGAGGAAATCGACCGTCTCGAAAACAAGTGAGAGGAACGGAAAAATGGAAGAATGGAATAATGATATACGGGAATGATGGAATGGGGGGCAGTGCCGGAATGGTGGCATCGATTTCGTGGTGAATTGATAGGAGTCACCCTCCCGTCGTCAATTTGCCATGAAAATCTCAAGTCACTTCGCCGAATGTCTGGCCGTATATGTTTAACGTTCACTATGGAGACGATGCCAACGTTTGCGTGCAGCACTTTGGAGAAGTGCTGCGGTTTGACCCGTGCATGTACGCGTGCGGCATTACCGCATTTCGTTTTGCGCGGAGCGCAGGGCGTGTAAGTTGCATGAAGACCTCCGCTGTGGCGGGCGGCTTCGCGTGCAAAAACGGGCGCCCAACCGCGCTCCGCGGGAATCCAAAGCGGCGTCAAGCCGCCGCACTCGAAAGCACTACGCGCAAACGAATCGGCGACCCGAGAATGCCAAACACGTACGTTTGACCGGTGCGCCATGCCACCCCAACACCCTTTCATCACGCCATCAATCCAACGATTGACTTCTGCCATGTCCGAGAACTCGGAAAAGCTGTTTCTCCTTGATGGTATGGCGCTTGTTTATCGCGCCTATTTCGCCATGATCCGGAATCCGCGGGTGACGTCAGGCGGGCTGAATACATCGGCTGTGTTCGGCTATATCAATACGCTGCTGGATATTGTCCAGAACCAGAATCCGAGCCATCTGGCTGTTGTCTTCGACACCCCGGAACCCACTCATCGGCACGAGGAGTATACCGAATATAAAGCCCATCGCGAGGCGATTCCCGAAGACCTGGCCACAGCCCTGCCGTATATCGACAAGATGACCGAAGCATTCAGCATTCCGTGCATTCGCTGCCCCGGATTCGAAGCCGATGACGTCATCGGGACGCTGGCGAAGGCCGCGGGACAGACGGGCGTCGAGACCTATATGGTGACGCCGGACAAGGACTATGCCCAGCTTGTTTCAGACACGGTCTTCATATATAAGCCGGGGCGCATGGGCGGGAGTCCCGAGGTTCTGGGCGTTGCCGAGATCCTCGAGCAGTGGGGGGTCGAACGGGTTGAACAGGTTATCGATGTGCTGGCGTTGATGGGTGACAGCAGCGACAATGTCCCCGGCATTCCCGGGATCGGTGAAAAGACGGCGAAGAAACTCGTAGCCCAGTTTGCGAGTGTCGAAAACCTGATCGCCAATACCGATCAACTCAAGGGCAAGCAGAAGGAAAATGTCGAGCAATACGCGGACCAGGGGCTGATGGCCAAGCGGCTTGTGACAATTGTTTGTGATGTGCCCCTTGCCTGCACGATAGACGATCTGGAGCGTCGCGATCCCGATCAGAAACGGCTCAAGGCGCTTTTTTCCGAGCTCGAATTTCGAACCCTCGGCAATCGCTTTTTCGGCGATTCCTTTACCATTGCGCCCCTCGGCGCCGAGGGGCCGGGCGACACTCCCGAGACGACGGCGGCGGTTGCAAGCGACGGTGCCGCCGTGGATACATCCACCCTGAAAACCATTGAAAACACCCGGCACGACTACAAACTGGTCGATGGGCCGGAAGCCCGGGCAGTGCTGATCGCTGATTTGAAGAAGCAGAAATCCTTTTGCATCGACCTGGAGACCACGAGCCTCGATCCGAAGGTGGCGGAGATCGTTGGTCTGGCGTGTTCGTACGCCGCGCACACGGGGTTCTATGTGCCGTTTCCCGAAGATTCAACGGCTTCCCGCGCCGTGCTCGGCGAATTCACGGAGCTGCTCGAGGATCCCGGCATCGAGATCGTCGGTCATAACCTGAAGTTCGATCTGGGTGTGCTGAAATGGCACGGCGTCAATGCGGGTGCCAGGATTTTCGACACGTTGCTGGCCCATTTCCTCGCTGAGCCGGAGATGCGGCACAAGATGGACTATCTCGCCGAGGTCTATCTGGGTTATGCACCGGTCGGCATTGACGCGCTCATCGGCGACAAGAAGTCTGGTCAGATCAGCATGCGCGACGTACCGGTGGAACAGGCGGCTGAATATGCGGCCGAGGACGCCGACATCACCTGGCAACTCCGCGGCGTCCTCGAGCCGATGTTGAAAGAAAAGAATGCCGAACGCGTCTTTTACAAAATCGAAACGCCCCTGATCGAAGTGCTCATTGCCATGGAGGCCGAGGGCATTGCCTTGGACAAGGCGGCGTTGGTGAGCTACTCAAAGGAATTGTCGGAGGAGATCTGCACGCTCGAGAAAAAGATTTACCATGCCGCCGGCGAGAATTTCAATATCGACTCGCCGAAGCAGCTCGGCGTTATTCTGTTCGACGTTTTGAAATTAGAGGATAACCCGAAGAAAACCAAGACTGGCCAATACGCAACCAATGAACAAGTCTTGACACAACTTGCGAATCGCCATGAGATCATTCGGGAAGTGCTCGACTTTCGCAATGCCCGCAAGCTGAAATCCGTCTATGTTGACCAACTCCCGGGCGCCGTTTTCGGCAAGACCGATCGCGTCCACACAAATTATAATCAGGCCGTGACGGTCACTGGTCGGCTGCAGTCCGCGGGGCCGAATCTGCAGAACATCCCGATTCGGACTGAGCGCGGCCGTGAAATTCGCAAGGCGTTCCTCCATCGGAACGGCGATTTCGAAATTCTGTCCGCCGACTATTCCCAGATCGAGCTGCGGATCATCGCCGAGCTCAGTCAGGACCCCGGGCTGCTGAACGCTTTTTTCGAGGGGCTGGACATTCACAGCGCCACCGCCGCCAGCGTCTACGGCGTCCCGATTGATTCGGTGACCGACAACATGCGGCGCAGGGCGAAGATGGTTAATTTCGGGATTGCCTACGGTATCTCGGCATTCGGACTTGGACAGCGTCTGGGGATTTCGCGGGTCGAGGCCAAGAATCTGATCGACCAATACTTCGACAAATACCCCGGCGTCCAGGATTACATCGAGAACACGATCGAATTCGCGCGCCGAAACGGTTTCGTCGAGACGGTCATGGGACGGCGCCGTTATCTGCGGGACATCAACTCACAGAACGCGACGGCACGCGGCGCAGCTGAGCGGAACGCCATCAACATGCCCATCCAGGGCACCGCGGCCGACATGATCAAGCTGGCCATGATCAACATTTATCGCGAACTCAGCGCGGACGGATTCCGCACCAAAATGTTGTTGCAGGTGCATGACGAAC
>CAUZRT010000063.1:0-12610 GCA_963582235.1 Lentisphaeria bacterium | reverse complement strand
GGCGGCCTTTGCGGCAGCGCGCGCACGGCTCGTTTTCTCGGCCGTAGACATCGAGCTTACGGGCGAAGTGCCCTTCGGTGCCGTCGACAGTGCGAAAGTCGGATATTGTCGTACCGCCGGCATCAATGGCGTCTTGAAGGACGTCGGTGATGGCACGCACGAGTCGCTGACAGCGACTTTTTGAGAGCCGACCGGCGGCTGCGGCCGGATGAATGCCAGCGCGAAAGAGCGCTTCGCTGGCATAAATATTTCCAACACCAACGACAAGGCCGGAATCCATCAGCAGCGACTTGATCGGGCGTTTGCGGTTTTTGCAGACGCTGCGCAAATACTCGGCGTCGAATTCGGTGCCCAAAGGCTCCGGCGCCAGATTGCGCAAGGGCGGCGGTAGCGGACCGTCGTCGGTGAGCGGGTGGATTTCCATACGGCCGAACTTGCGCGGATCGAGGAAGCGCCAGGACCACCCGTCATCGAGATGCTGAATCACATGTTCGTGTTTTAACCGCGTTTCACAGCTGCGCACAATGCGGCAGGAGCCGGTCATGCCCAGATGCAGCAGGATGCAGTGGCCGCCTTCCAAAGCGACGACGATGTATTTCGCCCGGCGCTGTATATCACGAATGCGCCGGCCGATCAACTCGGGGCGTCCCGCAAGATCGACCGGTGATCGCAGCGCTTCGGTAAATGTCTCGATTTTGATTATGCGTCTGTTGACAAGGTGCGGTCTGAGGGCGCGGGCTACCGTTTCGACTTCGGGTAATTCAGGCATGATGGTTGCGCAACGTTTTGTGGTTACCCTCGGGAGCACGGGCGGCTGCCGTTTCAATTTTGCCGTCGATTATTGAAAAGATAAAGCATCGGGTATATGTTGCCGCTCAATAGTTGACGTATAAGGTAGTTTTCGAAACACTGCCGAGACACAATATAGCGACCAGAATAGCTTAATTTCCAGTTGAACTTTTGGGGTTCGTGTGTAGATTTCTCGCCCTGTTTTTATTGAAGCAGGCAAAGGTGAAGTGTCCGTGTGGGCGTTGCCGTCTTCGTCAAGGTAGCGGGCCATGAGCAACGAACGGCGACGATTGGAATGGTATTTAATGAGATACGCCATCATCGGTGACATACACGCGAACCTCGAAGCCCTGAATGCTGTCATCGCAGAGTGCGAAAAGCTCGAAGCCGAGAAATATTTCTGCATTGGTGACGTCGTCGGTTATAATGCGGACCCGAGTGTTTGCATGGATCGGCTGCGCGAGCTGCCGCTGGCCGGCGTGGTAATGGGCAATCACGACGAGCAGGCATCGAGCGACAGCGACCTGGTCGGGTTTAATCCGCAGGCCGCCATGGCGATCGAGTGGACGCGGAAGAACTTGACAGATGAGCAGCGCAACTGGCTGCGCAACTTGCGTCTGACGATGCAGGTGGGTAAGATCACCATTGTTCATGCAACCCTCGATTCGCCGCGGAAATGGGGGTATATCTTTGACAAGCTGTCGGCAGGCGCCAGTTTCAGTTATCAATTCTCCCAGATCTGCTTTTGCGGGCATTCGCATGTGCCGTTGGCGTTCGAAAAATTCGGCACGATTCAGGGGGGAAAATACAAAGAAATAAAGGTTCAGGCAGGGCATAAGTACCTGATCAACGTCGGCAGCGTCGGGCAACCGCGCGACGGTGACTGGCGGGCGGCCTTTGTTATCTATGACACGGAGACGAACGTTACGACGCTCTATCGCATCCCGTACGACATAAAAACCGCTCAGGAGAAAATCATCAACGCCGGCCTTCCCGAACGATTGGCTCTGCGTCTGGAGCGTGGGAACTGAGCGTCGTCCCCGCCATTCTTACCTGCCGCCTTCCTAATGGTAGCGGAATTGCTGTTCTCACTGCCTTCTCGCAACTTGGGTAACCCGTGTTCTCTCAGTCTATGAGTCACGAACTTGGGCGCTGAACGACGACCGTCATCCTCGTCCCCAGTGTGTGCCGGACCCGAAGGGGATCGGCACGATCCTCGTCCTCGGAGCGCGTCAGCGCGATCTTCGGACGTAACAGCAAGCAATAGGAATCGAGGAACCCGCCTTTGCGTGGCTTCGGCGAGGCACGCGAGGACGAGGACGATTCGGTACGTCCGTGCTCGAAAAACACGGGCAGGAGAGAACCAATCACTCCAACGAATCCCGCATGCGGGACCCTTGAGTCCCGTGTTGTGGGTGACGGCAACGAGACCAACTAACCTGGCCCGAAACCTTGTCGGTTTATCTCCGATCGCCCCTCCGTACGGGAAACAAAGGTGTCGGGCCGATGTCTTATATTCGGCTGTTTGGTTCTTCGCTTTTCTTGCTGTCGAACCATATGCTGCCCAGCTGTACGTAAAAATCGCATGTCACCTTTGCGCATACCGTTGTACGCCGGCGCCTTGGCATTGACGGCGGCCTATGCCGTCGGGCAGCTAGGTGTTACGGTTTCGACCGACCGTAAAAAGTACATTCGCTACGAGCCGATCAATCTGGGCATCACTCTCCGAAACAACTCCGGCCACGCCCTGGACTTCGGCACCACGCCCGACACGGGCGGGTACCTGCGATTTCAAATCCGCCATCGCCGCGGCGAGCATCAGTTGAAGGAAGTCAAGGGGCTCAATCCGGTTGAGAATCTTGTTCTGCCGGCCGGCGGCACGAAATCGATCGACATATCGATCAGCAACTTTTTTCAGTTTCATAGCCCGGACGACTACGTACTGGTTGCCCGCATCGGGCACCGGCGGCTGAAGCACGACTTCGAATCGAGCCCGGTGAAGTTTCAGGTCAGTGGTGGTGTCAATGTGTGGCACCGTGAGGTCGGGGTCCCGACACAGGATTTGAACGAGACCATTCCGGTCCGAAAGTGTTCCATCAATACGTTTCACTCGGACGCGGGAGATCTTTACTATCTGCAGATCGAGGACGATGAGTTCGTCTATGCCGTGGTCCGGCTCGGCCCGCGAGTGCAGGGAATTCTGCCGCAGTGCGACATCGACGCAATGAGCCGGATTCACGTCCTGATTCAGACCGCACCCCGGATGTTTCGTCACAACGTATTTAATTTGTCCGGCTCCCTGAGGCAAAGCGCCGTCTATATAATCGAAAATAACGTGCCGCGGCTGTTGCGGTCACCGGATGTCGGTCGGGTGATGGTCTCCGGCGGCAAGAAGGCGGTTGAGGGCATTGACTATAATATCCGGTCGGTTCCCGTTATGCCGATGCGGGAGGATCTTCCGGCAGCCGAGGAGTAGCCGCCTCATTGGCTTCCGGCAGTGCGGCGTCACTTTTGCTCGGGAGGTCGCGGCAGGTTTCGTGTCCTCTGTACGCTTCTTTCCAGGATGCTCGGCTCTTGGGCTTGTGAGTCGCTGCGGTCCGCACCATCCGCACGGGCCGTAGTTCCATCCTTCGAGCGGTGGCCAGCCGTTGTTGCGCGTATGCCGTCAAAATCCGCGGCACGGGCCGCATCCGCCTCCTCGCCAACGACATTACCCCGTCCTTGGTCGACAACGGTTTCCTGCGGGGGAAAGCCGCCGGCGTGGGTTGTGCTCTGTTGCGCGGCTGCCGCGCGAATCGACTCGACCGGCCGTGCGGATGCCGGTGCGGCGTCGAACCCGGGATCCGGCATTGGCGCCGCCGCCATTTCTTGGTCCGGCATCGGGCCATTGTGTGTCCTGGCCAAAGCGTCGCGCCGCGCCGGTGTCGATTGGTCTGCCCATGCCGGTGCTGGTGGCGTTTCTTCGTTCATGTTCTGCAGCAGTTCCTGGTCCAGGAGCTTAAAACGCCGGCTCAACATCAAGTATTCCAGATCGACGACCTCGGTGCCGGTGCCGACGACACTCTCCGTCTGCCCCTCGTCGTGCAGTTCCGGATACCGTGTCTCTTCGTGGCTGGCTTCGGCCTCACCGAAATCGGGGATACTCTGTTCATCGTTCATTAGGCTATAATTCCGGCGCAAGATCCGTACCATCCGCATCGATCCGAGAGAATTGCGGTCATGTTTGTCGACAAAGTCATAATACACGTCAGATCCGGGACCGGTGGCCACGGCTGCGTCAGTTTCCGGCGCCGGCGAAATTTACCGAAAGGCGGTCCGGATGGCGGTGACGGTGGCCGAGGCGGCGACATTGTCTTCGAAGCCACTGCCAATGAGCAGAGCCTCGTGGCTTTGAAATACATGAACCACTACGAAGCGGAAAACGGCCGTCACGGCATGGGGAATCAGAAAAACGGCCGGTGCGGAAGGGAAACTGTCATCAAAGTTCCTGTGGGTACGATTTTCAAGAATGTCGAGTGCGACTGTGAGTTCCTCGCCGATCTTTCGGAGCCGTGCGGCCGTTTCGTGGCGGTGCGCGGCGGGGCCGGCGGCCGGGGGAACCGGCATTTCGTGAGCAGCCGCAATCAGGCGCCACGCAGGGCCGAGGAAGGCGCCGAAGGGGAGACGCGCCATCTCGAACTCGAGTTAAAGCTCCTTGCCGATGTGGGCCTGGTCGGCTACCCAAACGCCGGTAAGTCGACGCTGCTGGGATCGGTGACCAACGCCACGCCGGAGACGGCGCCGTATCCTTTCACGACTTTGACGCCGAATGTTGGGACAACCGAATTCGATGATTTTTTCCGCATCACGCTGGCGGACATTCCGGGATTGGTCGACGGGGCCCACCGAAACGTTGGGCTAGGGCACGATTTTTTGCGACATATCGAACGTACAAATGTCCTTCTCTATGTCCTCGACATGGCGGCAACAGACGGCCGCCAACCGTGGGACGATTTGACATCGTTGCGCCACGAACTGGAATGTTACAAACCGGGCATGTCGCAACGGGCGTCCATCATTGCCGCGAACAAGATGGACGCGGACACTGCGGCCGCGAATCTGACAAGGCTGCGCGGCAAGACCGATCTCCCTGTTTTTCCGGTGTGTGCCATACTGAACGAGAATACGGACGCCATACTGCAGGCGTTACGCGAAATGCTGGCAGATCCGGAATGAGGGGTTATACTATTTCTAAAGTTTCGACTATGTAGTGCCTGACCGCAAACCCGCGATTTCCCGATTCGCGGCGGCGGCCCAGCCGTCGCTCCGGCCTCGAACTCACGTCGGACGGATCCCCTTGGAGCAACCGCGGGCCACCGCCGAGGGGTTTTCGTTCAGGCACCATTTAACCATTTACACACGAGGTCTCGCCATGGGCAAGCAGTATAATAAAATTATCAAACGGTCCCGGCGTAAACGGTATCTGGAGCGGTTGCGCGCGCGTCGCCGGGCCGAGCGCCTGGAACGGAACATCAAGTAACCTCCGAAAACCGGCGTCAAGCATCGGTCGCATTTTCTCTCGAGGCGGGACCGTGGCCGCTACCCAAGCGCGTTCAGGAATTGGCGCGGTGAGATCTTATGGAAAACAGCAGATACCGCCGGATGAACCCTGATCCCAAAGGTCTTCGCCAATCGTTTAGAGCAACGTAACATGATTCGGCCGGGAGTATTCCGGGATGGACTTCAACGGTTGTTTTACGGCTTTGATCACGCCGTTCGAGAATGGCCAGGTGAGTTTTACGAAGCTTCGTGAACTGGTCAACGAACAGATCGCCGCCGGCGTCGACGGCATCGTCCCCGTGGGTACTACGGGCGAATCGCCGACACTGAGCATCGCCGAACACGAGCGTGTCGTCGAGGTCGTCGTCGAGGCTGCCAATGGACGTTGTCGGATCATTGCCGGCACGGGCGGTAACTCGACCGCGGAGGCGCTCGAGCTGACGCATCAGGCCAAGTCCGTCGGCGTCGACGCGACGCTACAGGTGACGCCGTATTACAATAAGCCTACGCAGGAGGGGCTGTTCCGCCACTTCTCGAAGGTGGCGGACGACGTCGGTCTGCCGGTCGTTCTTTACAACATTCCCGGGCGTTCGGTGGTTGAAATCGCCATTCCCACGGTTGCGCGACTGGCCGACAATCCGATGATTGTGGCTGTCAAGGAAGCCGGCGGCACGTCCGATCGCGTCAGCCAGACCCTGAATGCCTGCAACATTGCCGTCCTCAGTGGTGACGATTCTTTGACCCTCCCGATGATGGCCGTGGGGGCGTCGGGCGTAATCAGCGTTGCCTCAAACATTGTACCGGCCGAGGTCACGAGAATGACCCATTTGGTCCTCGATGGTGATTTTGCGAGTGCCAAAGAGCTGCACTACCGGCTCTACGACCTGTTCGATGCGCTTTTCATTGAAACCAGCCCGATTCCGATCAAGGCGGCAATGGCGATCGCCGGCAGAATTGAAGAGGAATATCGCCTGCCGCTCTGTCCGATGAGCGAGGCGAATCGTCCGATATTAATTGCCGCCATGCGCAAAGCCGGGATCGCATTCTAATAACCACGTTGCGGCGAGCGTTCTTCAGAAACTTAGACTGCGTTTATGGCGCGGGATTTGGATATAATACGTTGCAGTCGAATGGTTGTAGCCATCCGTAAGCTGACGGATCTCCAAGCCATGCCGACCGGTTGTATCCGTGGCAACTGAACGCCCCTGAGGATCCTACCGGCACGGTAGGACCACATCGGCGTCCGGCATTCAGAATTTCTGTCACAGATAAACCGCCCGCGGAGCGCGCGGTTCAGGTACTCCTCAGAAACTTGAGACGTCAAAGACGACGGTTCGACTGCCTCCCGCATTGACGTTGTCCGGCTGCCAAGTTTTCACTAATTTTTGAATTCTGCCAGAATTCAAAATAAAAGGCAGGCATTCCATGTCTGAAGTTATTGTCATCGGTGCCGGTGGGCGCATGGGAAAACGGTTGATTACCCTCATCGCCGATGACCCGGAATTGACACTGGCCGGTGCCGTCGAGGCGGCCGGGAATGCGGCCGTCGGTGCCGATGCCGGTCAGGTCGCCGGCATCGCCGAAGCCGGGATAAAGGTAACCGACGATCTGGCGTCGATCATTGGCGATGGGGATGTCACCATTGATTTTTCCGTGGCCGCCGTCGCCGTGGGTCACGCACGCATTGCGGTTGATGCCGGCCGCGCCGTCGTCATCGGTACGACCGGTCTCGACCGCGCCCAGAAGGTGGCCCTGAAGGAAATGGCGGCGGGCGGCGGGCGTATCGTCTTGGCGCCGAATATGAGCGTTGGTGTCAATCTACTCTTCAAACTGTGCCGGGAGGCCGCGAGTATCCTCGGCACAGACTATGACATGGAAGTCGTCGAGTTTCACCACGGCCGAAAGACGGACGCGCCGAGCGGGACTGCCGAACGACTCGGTGAGATCCTGGCCGCCGCCACCGGGTTGAATTATGATCACGATACCCGCCATGGGCGTTACGGGCAGATCGGTCCGCGGAGCGGTGCCGAAATCGGGATGCATGCTCTGCGGGGTGGTGATGTTGTCGGCGAACACACGGTCATTTTCGCGACCGGCGGCGAACGGGTCGAGTTGACACACAAGGCATCAAGCCGGGACACCTTCGCCACCGGTGCTTTGCGCGCCGCCAACTTCGCTGCTGCCGCCGAGCCCGGGCTTTACGACATGCAGGACGTTCTCAGGCTGAAATGAAGGCGTCGGCCGGGAACTGCTGCTCGGTTAAATGCTCATGGTCCCGGTATATATTTACCCGTTTTATTGGTGTTTTCAGGTTGCGTTCAGATGTTCTGATTGGCCGTAATCCAACAGACAAAGGCGTGACGAGATGGACGTTCTGAATAGATTTCGCGAATATACCGAATTTGTCGACGGAGAAATTCCCCAGTTGACGGCGTACTGCGTCATCGCCTTGGTCTGGTTGTGGTCCGGATGCGTCGCCGCCTCCATTGGCGAGAGCCGATTGCGGAGTCCGTTCTTACACTTCCTGTTCGGACTGGTTCTGCCGGTTCTCTATCCGGTCATTATCTTCTTCCGAATGGACTTTAATGTTCCCAAGGAAGAGGCGGCTGCGGACGAAGAGGACGTCGAGCATGTGGAAGGCCCGCCGCCCGTGGTTGGCGAGGACGCTCCGGCGATGATCAGCGAGGAGGCGCTTGGCCAGCCCGCAGAGGTGTTTAACGAGGAGTTCTTCAAGCAACGCGCCGTCGACTTGGCCGGCAACGTGCTCGGTCCCTATCTGGTGACGGTTGACGGCCAGGAGTTACGGGCCGAACGGATTGTGGATGCGATGCCGAACGTGGTGATCCTCGAAATTACCAGCGCCGGGGGGAAGTCACAGACATTGCGGGTTCCCTATGACCGCATCGAAGCGTTTAAAGATCTGAACTGACACTGCCGGGCCCGCGCCCATCGTTCCGGCGACAGAGCCCTGTTGTCCCACACTCTGCCTGCCGCGGCCGTCGGATCTCGCGAGTCTTGTGGTGAACTGCTTTGCCTAATGTTTCAGAAAGTCAGTGCCCAAGTCGATTTCCCGAACGAGGAATTGAAGATCCTGAGCTTCTGGAAGGAGAACAATATCTTTCAGAAGTCCCTCCGTCAGCGTGCCGGCGGCGATGAGTATGTTTTTTACGATGGTCCGCCGTTTGCCACCGGCCTTCCCCATTACGGCCATTTGCTGGCCGGTACCATCAAAGATGTAATCCCGCGATATCAGACCATGAAAGGGCGTTTCGTGGAACGCGTCTTCGGCTGGGATTGTCACGGATTGCCGGTCGAGAACGAGATGGAGAAGGAGCTCGGGATCAGCAGCAAGACCGAGATCGAGGAATACGGTATCGACCGCTTCAATGAGTCGTGCCGTAGCATCGTCCTGCGGCACACGGCTGAATGGGAGCGGATCGTTCATCGTATTGGCCGCTGGGTGGATTTCGAGCGTGGTTACCGGACCATGGACCGGTCCTATATGGAGTCCGTCTGGTGGGTGTTCAAAACACTGTGGGACAAGGGCCTGGTTTACGAGGGCCACAAGATCCTGCCGTATTGCCCACGCTGCGCAACGCCGCTGTCGAATTTCGAAGCCAACCAGGGATACGAAGAGGTTTCCGACCCGTCGATCAGCGTCCGTTTTCAGATTCACGGCGACAAGGATCGGTACCTTCTGGCATGGACCACAACTCCCTGGACGCTGCCCTCGAACCTCGCTATCGCTGTCGGCCCGGACATCGACTACGTCGAGGTCGATGATGGCGGTATCCGTTACCTTCTGGCGGCGGATCGGATGTCCGTTTATTTTCCCGGGAATGAACCGCCGGATATTGTTGCGCGTCACACGGGCACCGAGCTGGCGGGTCTCACGTACGAGCCGCTATTGCCGTATTTCGCCGAGTTGGCCGAGGACGGCGCCTTCACCGTCATCGCTGCCGACTTTGTTTCAACCACGGACGGGACCGGCATTGTTCATATGGCGCCCGGATTCGGAGAAGACGATGCGGCGGCCTGCAAGGCGCACGGATTGCCCTCCGTCTGTCCCATTGATTCGGAGTGCCGCTTTACCAGTGAGGTTGAAACCTATGCCGGCCGCTTCGTAAAGGACTGTGATGCGGAGATAATAAAATCGCTGAAGGCCGCCGGCCATCTGATTCACCGATCCACGCACCGGCATAATTACCCGCACTGCTGGCGCTGCGAATCCCCTCTCATTTATTGCGCGGTATCGACGTGGTTTGTCAACATCGAAAAGATCAAAGAGCGGATGCTCGCGGCCAACTCCCAGATTCGCTGGGTCCCTGCACATATTAAAGAGGGACGCTTCGGAAAGTGGCTCAGCAATGCCCACGACTGGGCCATTTCGCGCAACCGCTACTGGGGTTGTCCGCTGCCCATCTGGCGCAATGAAGAAACGAATGAGGCCGTCTGTATTCAAACGATTCAGGAGTTGGAGCAACGTAGCGGGCGAAAACTCGACGATGTGCACAAGCATTTTATCGACGATATCGTTATGTTGTCGGCCTCCGGACATGAACTGCGAAGAGTGCCGGAAGTACTGGACTGCTGGTTTGAAAGCGGCTCGATGCCGTATGCCCAGCGGCATTATCCGTTCGAAAACCGCGAGTGGCTCGAGGGGCACTTCCCTGCCGATTTCATCGCCGAGGGCCTGGACCAAACGCGGGGCTGGTTTTATACCTTGGTCGTCATCGGTTCGGCGCTGTTCGATAAACCGGCATTTAAGAACGTCATTGTCAACGGCTTGATTCTGGCCGAAGACGGGCGGAAGATGTCCAAGCGGTTGAAGAACTATCCCGACCCCGAAGAAATCATGAACACATACGGGGCCGATGCCCTGCGTCTGTGTCTTCTTTCCACGCCTGTTGTCCGCGGCGAGGACATGCGATTCTCAGAGAACGCCGTCAAGGAATGCATGCGCGGCATGTTGCTGCCCCTGTGGAATGCACACAGTTTTTTTGTCACCTATGCGTTGGTTGATAAATGGACACCGGCTCGGGCCGTTGTCCATTTAAGGGAAACGCTCACCAATCCGCTGGACCGATGGATCCTATCGCAATTGGAAGCCACGGTCGCCGATGTGACCGCAGCCATGGATGCGTACGACCTGCAAGGGGCCGCGACTCGTTTTAACCGGTGCATTGACAATCTCACGAATTGGTACATCCGGCGCAGCCGCCGTCGATTCTGGAAGAGCCGGAACGACACGGACAAGGGCAATGCTTATTCGACGCTGCATCACGTCCTGATCACGCTGTGCCAAACGGCGTCGCCGTTCATTCCGTTCATTACCGAGGCCATCTACCGAAACCTCCGTTCGGCCGATATGCCGGAATCGGTGCATCTCTGTGATTTTCCGGAAGCAACGGAGATCTTTCGCGACACAACGTTGGATGTGCAAATGGACCGGTCTATGACGGCCGTATCCCTCGGGCGCTATCTCCGGCGGCAGGCTGCTCTTCGCGTGCGGCAGCCGTTGCGGTCGGCGGTGCTGGTTTCCATGGATGACGATGTTCGCCGGGACCTCGAATCGATGAAGGACCTGATTGCCGATGAGTTGAACGTCAAGGAGGTGATCGTTCGCGCCGACGAAGAGGAATTGGTGTATTTGAGCGCCAAGGCGAACTTCAAGAAACTCGGACCGCGGCTGGGAAAGCAGATGAAGGCGGCGGCGGCGGCAATCGCGAATCTGGACGCCGACCGGATCAATGCCTTGCGGGCCGGCGAAGCGTATGCGATCCCGCTTGATGACGGCGACATCGAGGTGACCTTCGACGACATCGAAATTCGGCGCGAAGAAAGACCGGGTCTGGCCGTTGCCAACGACGGTGCGATTACCGTCGTTCTGGACGTCACGCTGGACCCGGAGCTCGAGCTGGAAGGTTGGGCGCGGGAGATTGTCAACCGCGTGCAGAATCTCCGCAAAGAAGCCGACCTCGATGTTGCCGATCGAATTCAGGTGTATTATAATGTACCGGCAGCGTTGGAGCCGGCAATCGAGCGATTCCGCGGCTACATTGCCGGCGAAACGCTGGCTACTGACCTGATCCAAACCAGCGATCTTGACCAAATCGATCCGGTTGCCTTGGGAGAGCATCAGGGTTACTTCTCCGTGGAACGCGTCGGTTGAGGTCATACCCATGACCATCCGGGAAATCTGCTCCAACGGCGGCACCGAGCTGACGTTGGAAGAAGGCGTCCAGGAGACCGTCTGCCCGTCCTGCTGGCTGTCATTTGAAGTTGACTTTAGCTACGCGTCGTCGGCCGATAAAGAGACGCCGACAACAGATACCGGACCCGTGAAAAAAAGGGATCGTGACGCGGTGATCACCGCATCGATCCGCGTCGGGTTCGGTCAGCCATTGACAACCGACTCGCCGCCGAACACAGAAACGGTGGTGCCGAAACCCGAGGCGGACGCGTCCCGGATTTTGTCGGAGATAAAGCATACGAACGTGGCGCCGGGAAAGAAGCTCGACAATCTCAAGATTGCCACACCCGTGACCGCAGACGTACTGGAAAGCGTTACCAGGAAGAAACGGTAGAGCATCCCAGAGTCGGATACCATCACGCCGGTGGTGGGGACGCCAAGACCGGAATAACGACGACCCGGTGCAGGGTCGTATCCAATTTCCTAACAAATCGACAGAGCGAAGCCGAGGTTTCGCGAATTGCCGCGCAGTTGCTGCACGAGGCTGAGGAAGCAAAGCGCCAGGCCCAGATCGAGGCGGAGCAGCTGCAAGAGGACGCGCGGCGCGCCGCCGAATCGAGAATAGGGAGTTGAGGAGGCTTAGCGGGCGGCTGAAAAAGCGAAACAACGCGCCGAACAAGAGGCTCAGCGGCTGGCCGAACAGGCGCGGGGCGAGGCGAAGAAGGGGAAAAATAAACAGGCCCTCGAGGCCGCACGGCGGGAGGCCGAAGGCAAGGCAAGGAAGAAGTACGGCCATGATGCCCGGCGACAGGCCGAAGACAATATTCGGCAGGAAAAGCGCGAACAGGGAAAGGTGCGGTGTCGAGCCGAGGCGGACCAAAAGGCGATCGAGGCAGCCAAGAGTAAGGCAGTTGTCCAAGTCAAACGAAAGGCTGTCTATACAGCCCAAAAAATCTTGTTGAAGAAATGAAACGAAAGAAGGTGGAAGCCGTCAAAAAGAAAAAGGCGGCCTCCGATGCTGCGGGGGCAACGACGGAGCGCATCGAAACAGTGATGCGCCGGAAGCTCGACGATGAGATGAAACGCCTC
>CAUZRT010000062.1:0-12849 GCA_963582235.1 Lentisphaeria bacterium | reverse complement strand
GAGCCCGTGCTTCTGGTTTTTAAAATCATAATCTCACTCGTAATCTTTAATTCTTTGACTGGCTACGGTACGCATCCGGAACGCTGAACAACTCCGACAATTGTTGCGCACCCAAGGCGGCAAGGGGAAGGTGAGGTTAATCTGTCGAGGACACTGGGTATTGCAAATCTGAGCCTGGCATTTCATTCCGACGCGGCACAGCGAACGCACCACGCCATTCTGGCAGTCCTTCTCCACTGGCGGTGTTTGCCGCGGCGGCCGACGAGGCGGCGGATCAGGCGCCGCCGCAAGCAGAACCCGCACAGCCGCTCGCCGGCGGACCTCCGGGCGGAGACCGTCGAGGATGACAGCCGATTTCTCGGTGACGACACCATGACGCTCCTCATTCAGTCACAAGATGCCGACGCACTTTACCGGATTCAGGTGAATCCTGTTGGCGCCGCGCATCACGCACAGGTCATGCCAGCGTGGGATGTCGGCTGGAGTCCAGAGGTGGTGATTCGAACGCAATCCGAACAGCGGCAGTGGCGAATGATGATGGCAATACCGTGGGACGCAATCGGCTGGCAAGCAGCGCCGCGAGCGGGCGAGTCGATGCGCTTCAACATCGCCGCCGACCGCAGCATCGCGCCGCGGGTCATGGCATCGTGGCATTACCTGACCTCCCCGTTCGATCCGGAAACCTGCCTTGGTCGCGGGACGGTTCGGTAAATTCAGCGCTGGCCAGATTTGCTTAGGACTGGCAATTCAATCCGCGTACTCTCCTGAAACTTAATCGTCCTCGTCCTTCGTCCTCGATTGCGCGGCGGTTTCGAGGACAAGGACGAAGGACGAGGACGATATGTTTCTGCCTGCCAAAACTGAAAGCGCCAGCCAACGTAGCGGCAAAGGATTGCCGCATCTCCACCCCCTGGACAGACGGTGATCCTTCACCGCCGTGCGATTGCCTGATCTGCAAGCCAACGGACCGGTTTCACATCTTATTCCTCGCCGTGCTTGAAAATTGCGAGGCTTCACATACTTTGCAGTTACTGGATTCGAGTCAGGGAACGCGACCGCGGCGCGGATGAGATGAATAGGACGACAACGGCCCATGCCAAGCAGTACGGTTGAGAACTATATCAAACATCTATACCTGGAACAGCAGAGTGGGCAGGGCGACCGCGTCGCAACCGGGCGCGTCGCTTCCGTGATGGGTGTCTCGCCAAGTACCGCGACGGCCATGATCAAATCCCTCGCCAGTTCCGGTCTCGTCGTCTATGAGCCGCGTGTCGGCATCACCCTGACGCAGGGCGGCGAAAGGCTTGCACTCGATGTTTTGCGCCGGCATCGTCTGGTCGAACTGTTCCTGGTCAAAGTGCTGGGCGTCGACTGGGCTTGGGTGCATGACGAAGCAGAGAATCTGGAGCATGCTATTTCCGCCCGTGTCCTGGAGAAGATCGACGAGTTCCTGAATCATCCGCGGTTCGATCCGCACGGTGATCCGATCCCCTCCGTCATGGGTCAAATAGCAGCCCCGGAATTGACGAGTCTCAAAGCGTGTGATAGCGGCAATTCGGTACGGATCGCGCGTCTCGTCAATCAAGATGCCCGATTCCTGGAATTTTTGAAGCGCAACGGGCTCACCCCCGGCATCACGGTATCAATCGAAGATCGGGATCCGGTCGCTGATACGGTGACGCTACGACCCGACGGCGGCGATCCCGTCACGCTCGGCACGGCGGCGGTCGACAAAATCATGGTGCAGTCCGTTGAGACGACGGAAGATTGAGGGCTGTGGCGGCTCGCCCGGCACCACGATGTCGGATCTGATCGCAGCGTGCGCCGCGCCGCAACAAAAGATCCACCATCTTTACCGCCCCGGTCGGCGTCAATATCAGAATTGTTCGGCAGTCGCGAATGCCCCGGCAGCGACAAGCTCAGCTACCCGGATCGATCCCGCGGAACGGGAGAAATTCCGGGTTACGCCGGAGCGATTTGTTCGGATCAATGCCGCAGCTCGGGTGCTGAGCCACCTTAATCTTTCACCCTAATCTTTTTCCTTAATATCGATGCTGCTGAGTCGGCCCCGACCTTCGCCAATGTTGCGCGCAGCGAGCCGCCGGCAACTGGACATCGGGTATAATCCAAGGTGAAATATTAAGGTGAAATATTAAGGTTGACCGGTTCTCGATCAGATTAAATCCTCGTGTCGCCCCGGCAGTCACGCGCTCACCTGACAATCCCCGCGCTCTGCAATCGACCCACCACTCGAGTTTTGTTATGACACATCGCACAAAGGCCCTCGAGCGTTTCATCCTTGTAGCCGGCCTGGCCATCGCAGGCACCGCGGCCGCTCAGATTACGGTCACCAAGTCGGCGAAGAGTGAGAATCCCACACTTTATATTTCCGCCTTTGCCGGGGCCCCGGAAGCTTCGGAGCTGCTGCGCAATGGGATCGGTTATTGCGGTTGGTTCGACATTGTCACGACCCCCAGTGCCGACTATCATCTGTCCGGCACCTACCGCCAGACCGGCGGCGACCGTGTTGTCGAAATCACGGTCAGCGACGCCGGCGGCAGACCGGTAAGCCGTTTTTCACAGCAGTCGACGGCGGCCGAACGCAAGCTCCTCATTTACAGCGCCGTCGATGAGCTGATCCGACGACTGTTCAATAACCCGGGCTTCTGCACGTCGCGGCTCGCCTATGTTAAAGAACTAGAAGGACGCAAGGAAATCTGGCTTGCCGACTTCGATGGGGATAATCCGGAGCAACTGACTCACAACAATAGCCTCTCCGTCGAGCCGGACTGGGGAGTGGACAATCGGCACCTGGTGTATACGGCTTATCAGCGACATGCGATGGACATTGTCCTTGTCGACATGCGCACGCACCGGCAGCGGCGCCTGACGCAGTTCCCCGGGCTCAACTCCGGCGCCGCCTTCGCCAACAGCGGCCACTATGCGGCAGTGACCCTGACACACGAGCAACAGGTCGACCTTTTCATTATCGATTTGGAGACCGGGAAATTGCAACAACTGACGGACAACCGCGGGCTCGAAGCGTCGCCCTGCTGGTCGCCGGACGATCGCAAGATCTGCTTCGTCTCCAATGAACACAGCCGGCGGCCGACCCTCTTCCTGGTACCATCACGGGGCGGGCGGTCAAAACGCCTGTTGCGACAAACGCTCGAATGCGTTTCCCCCGATTGGTCGGCAGTGTCGAACCGTGTCTGCTGCGCTGTTCGCCGCGGGGGTAGGTATACCATCGGGCTTGTGGAGATGCGCGGCAAAGGCCGGAAACTCGACATCCTCGTGGATGCACCGGGAGACTGGGAATCACCATCGTGGGCCGCCGACGGCCGGCATATCGTATGTACGCGAAACTTCGATGGGCGCAAAAGCCTGTACCTTGTGGATACGCTAAACGGCCGCATCGTACAGCTGAAAAACTTCACCGGCGACGATTCGTTGCCCAGTTATTCGGGGAGATTCTAAGTTTTTTTGCGGGTCCTGCGAAAAAAGGTGAGCTTCGCGCCGTTGAACATCAAACATCCAAGTCCAGGACCATTCGACTTCCAATATTGGCTTCCGCTCAGCGAGCGGGGATGTTGGACGTTAGAAGTGCCGAGTTAATACCATGATCTCAGCATCTTACCCACTCTAATCCAATTCATTGGGTCTTAGTTAGTACCTGACTGACCGAAAACCCCTCGGCGAAGGCCCGCCGTTGTTCCAAAGGGGTTCGTCCGACATGAGTTTGAGGCTGGAGCAACGGCGGGCCTCCGCCGCGAATCAGGGAAGCGTGGGTTTTCGGTCAGCCACTAATTAAGACTCAGGACACTGGGGTTCGGGACTTAGGAACTTTCTGGCGCTGCCAGTTTTAGCAGGGAGAAATAGTACTCGTAATCGATCAATTCGTAATCGAAGTCCAGCTAAGCATCGATTACGAATTGATCGATTACGCGTTATTTCAGAAGAGGATCGATTCGATGAAAAGACTGTCGCTTCTCTCTTTGGCGCTTATGACGCTGCTGCTTGCCGCCTGCCGCGAAGAGCCGGAGGTGGAGACCTACCGCCTAGTGTATCCGAGCGGCACCGGCGAGCCGGCGCCGGATGTCGTCGATCTGCCGCCGGGCCATCCGCCGATCAAGACGCCCGAACCTGCCGATGATGCCGGTGCCGACGCGGAGCAACGCATGCTCCCCTTTGAGTGGACGCCGCCGCCGTCATGGAAGGTTGAGCCGATCGGTAACATGAGTATGCGCATTGGCAGCTTCACTGTCCCGGCCGTGTCCGGCACGCAGGAAGCCGATTGTTCCATCGTCCTGCTGGGTGGGGCGGCGGGCGGCATGATCGCCAACGTTAACCGCTGGCACCGGCAGATCGGCCTGCCGATCGTCGAGGAAGCTGAAATCCGGAAAAATCTCGAACCAATCACAACCAACAGCGGGCTCGCCGCCACCGTGGTCACACTCGCCGCCGACTTGGACGGCCGCGACGGCAATGTCATTCGGGCGGCGATCATTCCCGTGACCGATGGCACGCTGTTTGTCAAACTGACAGGTCCGGCCGCCACCGTCGACGCCGCCGGCGCCGACTTTTTAGCGCTGGTAAGGTCGATAAGAAAGAAGTGATTCGGGATTTTTTTTCATGCAGCTGTGCTCGCATCCAATGATTCGGCTTCTGTCGTCGTACGCGCTCGGCATTGTTGCTTTGCTGCTGCTTATGGCACTGCTGGTGATCGGCACGTTCTACCAGGTCGACCACGGCATATTTCGCGCCCAAAAACTGATCTTCTCATCCTTTTTCTTCTTCTATCCACTGGAACGCATCGGGTTCGGCATCCCCCTTCCAGGGGCCCGTCTGCTCATGTATGTACTCTTCTTCAACCTCCTGCTGGCAACGTTATTCCGCCTGCGCTATCGGCCCAGTGTCATCGGCGTCTACGTTGTTCATGGCGGCATACTGCTCCTCCTTGGCGGCGGCCTGATCACGGCCCACTTCAGTCATGAAGGCGCCATGCGCATCCGTGAAGGTGAGGCCAGCAATTTCTCGACGCGCTACTATGAAAAGGAGATCGTCGTCACGCGGCGAGAATCGGACGGCACCGAAATCGTGACCTCGATTCGCCACTTCGAACGCTTGCAGGCAGGGGCAACGCTGCTGGCCGGCAGCGACGATGTGCCGATGACGATCGAACTGGTGTCGTTGCATCCCGATTCCATCGCCATGCCGGACCAGACGGGTCAATTCGCCGACGCCAACGGGATCAACTACGGGCACTTACGCAAACGGGCAATCCGCACCGTGCGGTCTGCGGACGAAGACGCCGTTTTCCTGGCCTGTGTAGTTGGCGCCCGGATCGCCGGGCAAGCCGACAAAGTCTTTATTCTCTCGGACGCGGCCGGCTCGAATGTCTTACAGTGTTTTTATTGTGAGACCGTCAATCCCAGTGGCGGCGAAGCCTGCATAACCTGCGCCCGCGACTTTCGCGACGTTGTCATCCGCATCGGCGACGTCGATTATGGGATTCGGCTGCAAAATCGGCGCGATTACTATCCATTCAGCATTTACCTGACCGATTTTCAGCGCCGGACCCATCCCGGATCGTCAATTCATAAGAGCTTCGCGAGTCAGGTAATTTTTCTTAATCCCAAAGAAAACATCGAACGGCGGGCGCGTATCTATATGAATCATCCGCTGCGGCACCGCGATTTTACGTTCTATCAGTCCAGTTTCGACGAGAATGACACGGTCACGGTGTTCGCGGTAGTCAAGAACGCCGGCATGGTATTTCCGTATGTGGCGACGATCGTCATCGCCGCCGGACTGCTGATCCAATTCGTGACCACCCTGGTCGCTCGTCGCCGCGCCCCGGCAACGGCGGCCGACGTTTAGGAGCGAAAATTTCTGTTTTGCAACATATAATTAACCCGATGGAGGACGACCATGGCAACGACGGACAGTCTCCTCGAAGAGACCGAGGAGAAGATGATGACGGCAATGGAAGCACTGGAGCAGGACTTTTTAGGGTTCCGCACGGGCAAGGCGTCGACGAGCCTCGTCGACGGAATCAACGTCGATTATTACGGCACCACGACACGTTTGAAGGAGATTGCCGGAATCACGACGCCGGAGGCGCGTCTGATTGTCATTCAGCCATGGGACAAGGGCGCTATCCCGGAGATCGTAAAGGCCATACAGAACTCCAACGTCGGCATCACGCCCATGAGTGACGGCCGCGTCATCCGGCTGCCGATTCCGGAGTTGAGCGAAGAACGGCGGCAGGATCTCGCGAAACAGGTAAAGAAGCGAGCGGAAGAGGGCCGGATTGAAATCCGTAATCATCGGCGTGAGGCAAACGAGGCCGCCAAGAAAGCGCAAAAAGACGCGGCTATAGCCGAAGATAAACTGCATGAATTACTGGACGGAATCCAGAAACTGACCGACGAATACGTCAAGCAACTCAACGACACGACGGAAGCCAAGGAGCAGGAAATCCTGACCGTTTAAGGGCTCAAGCCGGTAAACCGTGAGCGTGGCACGCCTATTTATTTAGTGGCTGAACGAAAACCCCTCGGCGGGGGGCCACCGTTGCTCCAAGCGGGTCTGTCCGATGTGAGTTTCCGGCTGAAGCAACGGCGGGTTTCCGCCGCGAATCGGCAAATCGCGGGTTTCCGGTCAGCCACTATTTAATCTCCAGGTAGGTGGCTTTTTTGAATCCCGATTCCGCCAGGATCTCATCGAGCACCAGTTGGGTGACCGGTTTGTTGACTTTCAGGACCGCCATGGATTCGCCCGTAAGCTTATCATGGGGGGCGCGGATGTCGTCGATATTGATGCTGTGCCGTGCCATCACGCCGGTGATTTTCGCCAACATTCCCGGCTGATCCTGGTAGACCACCAGGACGCTCATACCCAGCGGCTCGAAGTAGAGCTTGTCAAAGTCGTCGATGCGTGAGACCATGGTATTCGCTTCGGCAATGGTACCGCGGACGCTGACCTTGGTAAAATTTCTGCCTTCCCCCTGCAAAAGGTCGATGGTCATCGATTTGCCGTAGTATTTGGTCTCGTCGACCTTGCGGCTGATGAATTCTACGCCTTTTTCCTTCAGGTAATCGGCCGCGTCCTGAGAGTCGAATGACGGATCAAAGTCCGCGGAGAGGCCGCGAACGATCGGCGCACATAGCCATTCGGCAAACTCATCCAGGCCGCCGTAGAAGCTGGCCTCGATACGGCGCGGGTGTTCATCGGTGCCGAGAAATCCGCGCGCGACCCGGGTCAGATAATAGGCCAGCAGCATATGTGATTCATCCAACCCCTCCGGCACCGATGAATTGACGACGTGGGTGGTCACGCCGCGATCGATGATGGCGATAAGCTGCTCGGCCGCGCGCCGGGCGGCGTTGTAATTCGACTCTTCCGTGTTGGCACCCAGATGCGGCAGCATAACGTCGGCAATGTCAGAGACGCTTTTCTCGCCGGGCGCGTCATGGGGGTAGACGTCGTTGCAGAAGAGCAACTGCTTTTCAGCTTTCGCGGCACGCAACGCATCTTCGTCGATAATATCATCGCGCGCGCAGTTGATGATCATGACGCGGGGTTTCGTTTTGCCGAGCAGCTCGGCGTTGACCAGATTGCGTGTTTCCTCGGTGGCCGGCACATGCAGAGTGATGATGTCAGCCTGCTCGAAGAGCGAATCCAGCGAACAGAGCTCGACACCGATTTCCTCGGCACGCCGGGCAGAGACGACCGGATCAAAGGCGAGCAGCCGGTTTTCAAAGCCGGCAAGGCGCCGGGCCACGAGTTGACCAATGTTGCCAAGACCGACAATGCCCACCGTCTTGAGGGTCAGTTCACGACCGAGAAATCTTTTTTTCTCCCATTGCCCCTTGCGGGTTGACGCATCCCCGGGAATGATGAAACGATACGCAGCCAGGATCATTGCGACCACCTCCTCGGCGACCGCATTGGAGTTTGCCCCCGGCGTGTTCATAACGTCGATGCCTTTGCGTCGCGCGTGTTTGATATCGATGTTGTCATAACCGGCGCCGGCACGGACAATGACTTTGAGGATGGGCAGCATGTCGATGATCTCTGCATCAATCGTCTCGCTGCGTACAATCAGCGCCATGGCATCGGGATTGGCCTTGACGATGTCGTTGAACGGCGCGTTGGTGTCCGGCACGACCTGGAAATCGTTATCTTCGAGGACGGTAGCGGCGATGCTATTCAGTTTTGTCGGTATTAGAACCTTACGCATTGGTAACTGCGGACAGCGATTCGGGATTCCGGATTCAACCGGCAAGCTTGGGACAATGGCGTCTTCAATCACATCATTCGTTGTCCGTCTGTAACATTTCGACGGATTCCAAAATTTCAAATTGGATACGCGCATGTCGCGTTCCATCTAATCTACAGGATGACGCCATTGAAATGTTGAATGATCCGACAGAATCGGAACGCGAATTGCCACGGTATCATCCGGGGTCGAATGCCGGCTGACCGATGCCTCCCACATCTCCACTGTGGAGGTTTGCGGGTTCGAGTCCCGTAAACCCCGCCAACTTCGTACCTAACGAGCGTCAGGGGTCACACCTGGCGCCCGTTTCTTTCCTTCCCAAAGTTCCCCCAAAGTTCCCCACTGCTGGCGAGGCAGGGGGTAGGGCACCTTGACCGGGTGACTTTGGACTATCAATATCTCCGCGCATCCGTCGCCACGATTGTCGCCATTGTCCGACATTTATAGCAAGTTATGCCAATCCGGTGACCCCGTGCCGGATGAATCGCCGTCCGCGTTACTTTTTATCCGCCGCCACGATTTTTCGCAATTGTTTCGGACAATGCTGGCGCTTAGTGCGAGGCAAAGAGCCGCATCTTGCCACAAAAAATCCCCCTATAGCAGTGACTGACTATGAGGAGCTGAATTCGTTGCCGCAAGTTACCGGTCACCGTCAAATGAGTTATGCTCATAAGCCGAAGGCGGCAAGGGAGTCGGCGACGCACTGATCAATCTCAGCCTGGGGGCAACTGGCCGGGGCCGCGGCCTCTATGTGCAGGCGGATTTCGTCGCTCAGATTGGCCAGATAGAAGTTATCGAAGGCGCCGGAATAGAGGTCGTCGCAGAGGCTCTGTGCGACATCGGGACATGCGCACTCGATTTTGATCTCGTTCAACGTGATGGTCGTCGCAAAAAACTTGTCAAACCCGTCGCCATCACCACCGGCAAACTGGCGGTCAGCGCCAGTTACCAATGCACAGAGCCCCACCACTATTGCAAAAACTTCTTCTTGATCACGCCCTCCACTATTAAAAATTCTGCCAGAAATTTTCCCTCACGGCACTGGTGCCGTACGAACACCACGAAATCCGAAGTAGGAGGGGCGAGCAAAGAATTTGACATTGGCGAAGGTGCGGTCGGACACACGCATTTGGTCCGCCACCCGGGAAAAAGAGCCGCCACGGAGGCCTGCGCCGTAGCCCTGGTCGTTCGGCCAGCTCGGGACGTTCGCAATAGCCATCGCTCCTGAAAGTGCACCATCGCCATGTTCGCCCGTAAATGCGCGTCCCGTCACATGTGCGATAGTAATCGGCCGCTCTATCATACTGCCGCTCAGTTCCATGATACCCCAGAAACTTGCGCCCGATTCAATTCGGTCCGGGGACGCAGCACTCGCCGCAAATATCCCACAACGCAAGCCACGGTTTATATTGACGGCAGTGACATCATATGATGCGTTGCCGGTCCCCATCCCCATGTTACTGATCGCCTCGCTCGGCGTGCCGTCGTTGGTCAACGCATAAGGGGACGCATGAACGCTGGCCGTGCCCCACGCAAACTCATTGGGCACCGGCGGTAACGGGCCGCGGCAGGCCTTCTCGAATTCCAGCCCGGTCATTGGCCGTAAACCACTCCAGTCCGCGTAGGCGGTATCACTAAACCAGGCTATAAAGCCTTTCGCCCGGTCCGGCGCCGTCGCCGTGAAATTGGGATAGCTGCCACCAATGCCGGTGTTATGATATAATGCACCCTCCTCCGGCAGCGTATTCAGAAATGCCGCCCACTGCCCCCGGCTGATCTCGTATTTCATGCAATAGAAGGCGTTGAAACCATTCGGCCAGAAATCATTATCAGCCGGCAACTGCCCCGTCAGGATACCCCCCCGCCTGGCCGCCCAAAGAGCCAGTGCCGGACGGCGCCACGGTCGCGTCAGCGGTATTGATCGTGGTCAGCGTAAAGGCAGAAACTTCAGTGCCGCCGCTGCCGACAGCGAATTCGCCCTGCGGGACATACACCATTTCAATGGCGTGTACTTGCACGTCCACCGTGGCGTCAGTCTGGTTGGTTACGCCACTGTAATTCCATTGCAGCTGCACGCCGGTAAAATTCACGTGGCCCGTGCCGTTGGCACTGCGATGGAGAAAAATCCCCGTCCCATCCGCAACCGCCACATATGGTCGCACCCGCTGGCGCCATGTGATTCTGGTCGAGGTTGCTCAAGCTTGCGTGCCGCCAGCTCCCTGTTGTCGCGGGATGGCGATACTTCACGATTAGCCAGGCCGCATCGTGGTTCGCCGCCGTCCGCCACGAGTTCTCCCACGCCACGTCGAACTGCACGAAGTGCTTTTTCGCCGAGATGTTCTGCCCCGCCGTCCATATATTCGACACGCTGATGTTATTGGCGCGGCCGGCGGTGCTGAGCAGGAAGCCAATCACCATCGACAGACACGCGAGCCGCCAAGCCGCGGCGATAGCGTGATTTCCCTGGATTTGATTCGCATTCATGAGCACCACCCTGATTTGGTTTCGGTCAATGGCCCGTTGTTCTGATGATAATCGTCCGGGTCATACAAGCGTTTTGCCCAGGTCGTTCGAATTCAATTTTGCGACGCACGCGAAATTTTCACCAGTTTAGTGTGGTATACGAAATTCCGTTCCGAATTGCAAGAGCAAAGTCACAATGGTTCTTCCAGTAGCAATCACGGCACCCAATCCAATCATATTTCGAATCAAACCACATTGCCGGCGCCGTTTCAACAAAATTTACTGTAGGAGACGGCCGGGGTTTAACGTAGTACATTCCGATGCGGCGTATGAGCGTACGGGCGGCGCCGTTCGATGGCCGAAAGCGTGGCCCGTCAGCCCGTTTCAATACGTGGTCGGTATCTTGTCTGACGTGTTTTCCCGGTCTTGTTCAAATTTCCAACCGGGTAGTTTGATTTTGTGGTAATCTTGCCTATGGTATGGAGCCTTTTTTCAACACACTTTAGTTAATTAATCCGTGGGTGAAAATCACTCGTTCGGAAATCGGATCGTCCGCCAGTCGTTCGCAACAGCAGACATGCGGGCCGTCCTAAAGAACGGGCAGTAACGGAGTTGTGAAATCTCATTTTTTTTACGGCGGGCATTGCAAACGCTTTCGGCGTTTGCATTTCATCGTCTCCCGCCTTCCCAAACAGAGGGAGGCTTGCCCGGTGAAAAGGGCAATTCGAAATTTCTTTTTAGTATTTCTGCTGCTTGGCAGCGGCATGGTCACACAAGCAGGGGTAGTCGAGCCGGATATCTTTGTTCCGATCGTGGTGACAGGGGTCGCTATCCAAACGGAGTCTTGGGGCTTTGGGCTCGATGCCGCAGGCACCGACGGTCTTGACGAAACTCTGGATATACCGAAACCCCCCATCCCGCCCGCGGCACAGAACGATGCTTTTTTCGGGCTTTTGGGCGAGGGAAGTGCAACCTATAAAGTCCGCGATGTACGCGGTGCGGCCAATAACGTTACCATTCCCTTCGGCGTCGATTTCGGTTCCTCCGGCGCCGGCACGGAGCCGCCGGAAGACATTGTCATTTCCTGGGACACGAACGGCGTGACCACCGAACTCGCGCAATTTACGACAAGGGAAATCCGCGACGAAGCTGGAGAGTCCCTCCGTGACCTCGCCATACCGGACGGCGGACTCGGCAACGACGCCACGTTCACATTCACCGCCGGCGACGGCGACCGACAGCAGATATTCTTCGTCCTTTTACAGGATGTCAACGCGAACGCGCCACCCTTGGTCACAGACGATGAGGAGAATGTTTTCGTCAGCGATGCGAACCCGACCATAGAAATCGACGTTGTTACAAATGACGAAGACCCCGATGCCGGGGACCAACTGACGATTACCAAAGTTTTCTCCACAGTAGACGCGGGCGGCCTTACGACAACCACGGACCAGGACGGCACCGCGACTATTAATCAGGTCAACACCACCATCGATTACACGCCGCCGGCCGGACCTGGCGGGTTCGAGGGCGAAGACACCTTCATGTACACGATCAGCGACGGCACTACGACCGCCACGGGGGCCGTCACGCTGAATGTCTTCAGCGGTGACGTCCGCGGGACACGCGGGCACAATCCCACGGTTCAAGCAGGAGCGGCGATTACGGTCACCATTACCATCAATATCAGCGATGCTGTTAAGGATAATCTGACCAAATTCGAAGTGCGGGAGGTCCTGCCGAAGTTTGACGATGCCGCCGATGCTTATTTCATCCCGGCCGGCGGCGGCACCGATGGCCTCGCCGTTGGTGGTACCGATCCGCCGTTGTCCGTCGCCGGCAATAATGACCAGCGGGAAATCACCTTTGATTTCATTAACGGCGGACGCGATCTGAACGATGGCTCCGTGGTTTTCACCTATGATGCCCAGGGCAGTGAGGACGACGATCAGCCTAAACCGCTGAGCGGAAAAATCGTGTACCGCACGGACACCGATATCGAGGACATTGTCGTCGATATCAATGATTCGGAATTCCTGCCCGTCACTACCCATCCGACCGATACCAACCGGGATTTCAAGATTACGCTATTCGAATTCCTT
>CAUZRT010000061.1:0-12934 GCA_963582235.1 Lentisphaeria bacterium | reverse complement strand
ACGCAGCGTTCCTTTTCGACAATCCCGTTGTACCGCAACATGATGAGCCGCTCGTACACATCTTCGCGATCGGTTGTTACGACGCCGGCTTCACCACATGCGCCCAGTACTTTCATGGGATTCATACTGAAGCAGGAAATCTCCCCGACAGAGCCGGACATCCGGCCCTGATGACGCGCGCCAAAGGCTTGCGCCGCGTCTTCAACAATCATTATTCCATGAGCCGTTGCGAGCTCAGAAAATTCCTGCATCCGGCACACCTTGCCCGTAAAGTGGACAGGCACGATTGCCTTTGTCCGCGATCCGATCATCCGAGCAACACTTCCGGGATCGATATTCAGGTCCTTGCTGATATCGGCGAAAACCGGCGTTGCGCCGGTCATTGCAATAGCATTGGCCGTGGCGATCCACGAGAGTGATGTGGTAATGACTTCATCTCCGGGGCCGATTTGTACGCTCTTCAGTGCGAGAAACAGGGCATCCGATCCCGAGCTGACGGCGACTGCGTGTCGGCGTCCGCAACGGTCAGCCACCTGTTGTTCCAAAGACTCGACTTCCGGTCCCATAACCAATCGGCCATGCCGCAACACGGTATCGAAAGCATCCAGCAGCCGGTTGCGCACTGCCGCGTCAGTTACCCGCAAATCCCTAAAAGGCACCGTGCGTTTTACGCCCGATTCTCGATATTTATGATCACTCTTGGCTTGCTGCATGACCGGTAACGGGTTCACATCTTGATGCGATCGAGGTCGCTGTCACCCTTGGTGATGTACCATGCATCGAAGTCGACATCACGCCTGCGGCGATGGGGCGGCATATCGATCCCCACGCAGATGCCGTCCGTATGATGAATCGGTCGAAAAAGAAAAGGGATGGGCTCGGCGCCGAATACGCTGCTCGAGACAAATCCAAGCGCTTCGAGCTCGGCGCCGACATCCCGTGCCGTCGCGAAAAAGTCCGCAAGAACGGCTTCTTGTGCCGCACCTTCCTTGAGGATACAGGCCAGTGCCTCGGCAGCGCAGCGCCCCGAGAAACGCCATTCGAGAATGCGAATGACGGCATCAGTCGTGCCCTCTATTCTTTCGATTCGATAAATCGCAAACTGTCCATCGTCGCCGTGAATGGCACGGTAGTTGTGTTTCGGAATGTCGAGATAGCGCCAATTCAGATAGGTCCCGGTGCGACGCACATGGCCACGCACATTCGGCCACGGGCTCCAATCAAACTCCTCGTCGGGATCGAAACGTGTGCAGGGCACGATGCCGTTGGCATCATCGTTGTTGAGAAGGCGGTCCGAGGCGGCGCGCAATCGCTGCCGGTTGACCGGATTAACGATCTTGAAATGCTGGGCAACCTTTTCGGGGTTGAGTATTCCGATCCACCGGGGCAGATTCATCATCAGAGGAATCCGGTATGCCCGGTAGATATCGATCGAATCCGATGTCAGCCCGATCAGGAAACGATGATCATAATCCTGCATCAATCTCGACAAAAGCATTAGTCCGTTGGCACTGTGGCCGAATGCATGCCAGTTCAACGTCCAGCAGCCGCGATGCACATCGCCGCGAAAGCGGAACTCCACTGGCATGTATCCCAGGAAGCCCCGAATCTCGCCGCTTTCCCACAATATCCAGAACTGATACGCGTCGCTTTCTCTAAACGGCGTGTCGCGAAACTGCCAATTGAAATAGGCCGGACTCTGCAGATTCGGATTAGCGGCGTAAACATCCTTGAGTGTCGCCAACAGCAACGGTAGATCCTCCGTCTTGCATCGACTGATCGTCGCGCTGCTCATCGTCGCTGTGTGTCGCAATGGCGGCCGGGAACCCGCCGCCGCGCAGGGAGGCCGGGAAAGACTGCGGCGACGTTGGCGGCGGACTCGGGAGGAAGTTCACAGGCCACAGTTTTCGATGGTTGCCGAAGGATCATGGGACGCCGTCGGAATCCAGTTTTTCTTTCAGGGATTCACTCAAGGCCCGGCGACTCGTAATGATCGCGATTTCCTGCTCGCCAAACTCGACACCGAATTCCTCCTCGATCGCCATTACAAGGTTGATGTGACGGAGCGAGTCCCAGGCCAAGATTGTTTCGGTCGAAGCGTCATCACCGATCGCCGCAGCGGGCACCTTGAGTGTATTCGCCATAATGCGTACCAGATGCTGATCACACATGCCGGTTATCCACTGACGATTTCGATGGCAGTCACAGGATCGATAATTGCCGCGGCGGGTCTCATTCGGTATCGTTTACTCTGTGCGCGGGGGGGATCCACAGTGAAACCGATTTTTTCCCAGAAATCGGCAACCTGCGCGTTTTTTTCGGCGGGAATATACTCGGCCAGCCATTCCGCCGGACGCCAGGTTCGGTTTAGTTCGTGCAGGCAATGGCGCACGAAAGCCAATTCCAGATTCCGCCCCAGGATCCGGCAGCTGAGCAAGAATGTGTCGATGCGGCCGCGCTCGCCCTCTCGTTTCGCGATCAGGATGCCGGTCAGCCCCGAGTCACCATACTTATCGGTGACACTCAGTGTGAACACTCTGACAGCGTCGTTTGCCGCGAGCCGGCGGATCTGTTGCTCGCTATAGCGGCGGCTCGTCAAGTTGAACTGATTGGTTTTCTGGGTCAACTGCGCTACGCGCGTGAACTCCGACTCTCTTGCCGGATGAATGGTTGCCTTCAGATTTAATAAAGCGAGATAGGCATCGAGATCGTGGAATTGCGACCTGGCGTGCTGCCGACGTTGCTCCGCCTGGACCATCGCGGTCCGGTGACGATCTTCCTCGCTCCAAGTCAGGGAATCGAACAGCCCCTCTTCGAGGAGAAGGCGCGGCAACTTGTGCAGTTGGTGGGGGACCTGCCGGACGGTTACCTCGGGAAGGTATCGGGAGACAAGACCGCATTCGAAATCGCTGTCGTCGACAAAGACAAAACTGTCAAGCGCCAGATTCAATTCGTTTGCCAGTTCGGAAAGGTTGTCAACCTTGTTTCGCCAATTGATGCGGTGTGCAGCCACATGGGTTCGTTTCAGCAGGCAAAACGGGTGATTATCCAACACGTCGAACACGTCAGCTTCGTTGTTCCTGCTGCAAACTGCCACAAGAACGCCTCGGTGAACAAGCTGAATAATGCTCTTCTGAAAATCGTAATACGTGTTTCCCGGAAACTCATTTCGATCAAGCTGGATACCATCTAGGCCGTCCTCCCCGATGACATTGCCCCACAGTGTATTGTCGCAGTCCAGAACGACACATTTCTTGGTTCTCCCTTTCAGGGCGCGACCGATCTTGATGATTTCGGCCGCATACAGTTTCAGAAACGCGGGCTTAAATGGAGCCTTCGCCATGTACCAGAAGCGCCGGTCGATGCATGCCGAGTCGCCCGCCTGCATTACCAGAAGCTCCCAATCGACAACGAAAAACTGACCCGCGTGATTGCCGACGTAATCCCTGATTCTTTGGTTCAGGAGGCCAACGCGATATGTAAGTCCCGGTTTGCTCCCCGTACTTGCGATGCCGCAAGCGCAGGGAAACGGCCGCAGAAACGTGTTCACGACAACCAACGCATCGGTTCGCGACGCGACCATATCGAACAGCCCGCACAACCGCTCGGCCACATCGTCGACTTCCCAGTCCCGGACTTCGTAATCGGGCTCGAATTGCGGCAGCATGAGAGAGAGGACGATAATGTCCGGCTCGTACCCGTCGGCCCTGAAGGCGTCGGTCAAGACCTCCTGGAAAACCGTGTCGTAGTCGCCGAACCGGACGTCAGACCGCAGTGCAGCTCGATAGAGATGATATTTCAGATACGTTTCAAGGGCGTCGATGACATAGTTTCTCACGACAGCAATCCGGACCGGTTCACCAAAATCCAAATTACCGATGGCATCGATCCGATTGACGACCTCGAGAATCGAGGACAGGGAGTCCGCGTTCGATTCGGCCAGCATGCCATCCAGGTCCGAATGCATACACTCAGGCCGCTCAATGAATGTTGAACGTGACACTGCAGGCGTCCCGTGAGTAATGTCGTGAGTTCATCGAATTCAAATTTGTCGAACCGGATTCATGCCGGTGCTCACGCTGATCAGCTTTCATACAATTCTTTCTGCTCTTCCTTCGTCTCGAGACTGAAGTCCAAGTCAAACAGTTTGCAGCCCCGGCACATTTCGATCTCATTACGCTTGCCCGTTCGATGCACCGAGCGGACCCACGCCCATTTGCTGTTCCGCCAGACATCTGCGATTGTTTCGTTGTTGATATCACCAAGGTTCATTTTCGCATCGTAGTCCATTGGGCACAGCGGGACCAGGCCCATCGCCGTGACGTGCAGGGTTGACCAGGGCAGGATGCACGGGTGATAAATGTCGCCATAATTCCCCGTGATATCCGTTTCGTATGCCGCCGCCAGTTCCACCTGGTTACCCCAGTTGTGGGCCCGCTTCATGTAAATTCGGTCCTGTGGTTTTCGAAAACGATCCCAGAATGACTCCCAACGATGCAACTCCCGACACTCTTTGTCCTCGTCGAGGTTGTGAAATGAAACGCCGCGGACTCTGACGACCATGTCGGGTTTGAGCTCTTTCCGGATGTCGAAGAACGACTCGATGTTTCGTATGACGTCGTCGTAATCAAGTCCGACGCGCATCTGTTCATAGGTTTCTTTGTCAACGGAGTCGATCGACAGCATGATTTCGTCAAGCCCTGCCTCCAGCAGTTCAACCGATTTTTGCGGCACCAGCCGCGAAGCGTTTGTCGATAAACTGACGAACTTGATACCGCCTTCCTTCAAACGGCGGACGCGTTCCCCGATCTTCTTGTCCAACAGCGGCTCACCGGCGCGCTGTACCGAAACCATGTTGATCCAGTGTGAATACTCGGACAGTTCCGCGGCGACTTTTTCGAACAGTTCGTCCGACATAAGTGGAACCGATTTGTCCCACTGTTCGATGGCGCAGAACGGGCAGACCGCGTTACATACCCTGACCGTCTCAATCTGATAATACTTTGGAAAGTAAAGGGCCTCCTCGACGTCCTCCAACTCGAGGCGCGCCGCGATCAGCGCCATTTCCGCCCGCAGGTTTTCCTCGGTTACATCGGCTACGTTTGCAATCATGCTTGGTTCCCTCTGAAGCTCTCGATCTGTGCGTGTAATCGGCAAAGGTAGTCGCGAACTGCGTCCGGCGTTGAATCCGGGGGCGACCAGTCCGCGAACTCCGTCTCGCCGGAGCGAAACGGCCCCCGCGTGGTCTCGTGAAAAACCGAAATATCGGATTGCACGATCACCGTATGAAACTGGTCTTCGGCGAGACGATAGTAAATCGCCTTGTTGCCGGCAGTACTGCTTATCTCAATGATCGCCTGTATCGCACCGCCCTCGTCAAAGACGATCACATCCAGCTCACCTTCAATGATGTGGAAGGATTCGGTCTTGCGCGGATGGCGGTGCGGCCGAACATAGGTGTCGTTCGTGTGCACAATCAGCATCTCATGTACACTGTCGTCAAGCTTGCCATGGGCACACAGCCGGACACGCTTCCGTCGGTTCCGCAGGGCGCTCGCCTTCAGAATTTCGATCTCGTTGGGACCGACGACCGTGATGCAATTGTCGGAAACGAACACTTCCTCACTGACTTTCTTAAACGTCATTGATCAACCGCATCTCAATCCATCGTGATCACGCACCGGCCCGCTGCGCAACTTCGCATGAGGACGATTGCCTCGTTTATCCGGTCCAGCGTCATTTCATGGGTTATCAGTCCGCTTAGCTTTAACCTCCCGGCCTGGTGCAGGCGAACATAGCGTGGAATGTCAACATGCGGTTGTGTGTCGCCGCCGTGTGAACCGGTGAGAACCTTATCGAAATGCAGCGGCAGAGAGTAAATTGAAATGTTGTCGCCTTTACGCGGCACACCGACCAGTATTGTTTTGCCGGCGGGGCTTGTCAGTTCGTAAGCCCGTTCGATAACGCGTGCGTTGCCGGTCGTATCGATAACAACATCGGCGCCAATGGCGCCAACGACATGCCGAATCTCTGCATCGAGATCCGTTGTCGTTTTCGCATTGAACCCGTGTGTCGCTCCGAATTCCCGCGCCATCTTGGCCTTGTCATCGGTCAGATCGACGCCGATTATCGGGTGCGCCGACACAAGATCGGCGGCTTGGACGATGCTCAGGCCGACACCGCCGACTCCCAAAACGACGACCGACTGCCCGATTTTCACAGCCGCGTCGTTGTTGATCACACCCATGGCCGTGGTCACGGCACAGCCGAACAGCGGCGCCAGCCGGAGATCGAAATCCTCAGGAATCGGTGTCAGCCGATTCTCAGAAACGACCGCGTATTCGTTGAAGGTTGTCACCCAGCCGGCGTTGATCATAGTGCCGTTCAAACGGTAGTAGGGCGGCTCGGATTGAATCCCGTCGCTTGGCCGCCAATGCATGACAACCCGCTCATCGGGCTGAACGGTCTTTACTCCCGGCCCCACCTCGAGCACAGTCGCCGACCCTTCGTGCCCGAGAAGATGCGGCAGAAAACTGTCTGGCCCTTTGACACCGTCGATCTCATTGATCTGGGCACCGCAGATGCCGCTGTAATGGACCTTGACCAACACCTGCCCGACACTCAGTTCGTCGGGAAGATCCACTTTTTCGACGCTCAGCAATTGGCCTTGTTCGACCAGGATGGCGGCACGCATGGAAGATACCTGCACGATTCAGTGCTCCTGTTCAATTATTCGAAGTAAATGAACTCGTAGTCCCCGGAATATCCGAAATGGTCAAAGATCCAGATCCATTCGTCGTGGTCGAAAAAGGACTCGGCGGTCAACGCCCAGCACTGCAGATTGAACAACTCCTGATCGTTCCGGTAACTTTCCGTCATGATGTACTTTTCTTCGCCGACCCGTTCAATCTCCTCGAGGCTCCTCGCCAATTCGAAAACCCGCAGGTTGTGAAGGCAACCCAGTGATATCACCAGATCGAAACTGTCCGCCTCAAAGGGCAGCGGATCTCGAACATCGTGCCGTCTCAAATGCGAACGTATCGACTCCGGTGCATCCGCCAGCGCATGGCGCGAAATATCGATACCGCACACCTGCGATGCCGGTAGAAGTTGCTTGAGTTCGAAGAGCAGATATGCCTTCCCGCAGCCGACATCGAGAATGCGGCTGTCGGCTCCGAGATTGTATTGTTCGATAAATTCCTCAGCCACCACTTTCCAGCGGCCGTCGTAGGTGTAGCCGCCATAGCCGTAGCGGCGGTTCCCGTCCCAATAATCATACTCGTACGCCTTCGCCGTCTGCATACAGCGGACTTTGTCATCCGTCATACGGGCGACGTAGTCGCGCCGGGTTCGCTTGTGTAATTGCGTAAAGATGCTGAGCTCTCGTCTCATTGCCACCCCTCGTCAAGGTCCGGTTGCGGTCGTTCGTCGTATGGACAAATAAAATGAATCACACCGGCAGCGCGACGGTGCGGAGTTCGCGGATCCAACGGCACGTAGCTTCCGCGGTGATTGCAAACCGCGCCAACAGATCGGCCTGCGTACCGTAGGCGTCGGGAAACATGTCCGGAATGCCGATGCGCTTGAACTGTTTGCCTGGATCGAAACCGGATTCCGCGATGACTTCGGCCACCGCACTGCCCAGCCCCCCGGTCACGGAATGTTCCTCGACAGTGACGACAACCGGGACGGCTGCGGCGTGTTGCAGAACTGCCCGGCAATCCAACGGTTTGACAGTCGGCACGTGGAGGATGCCGCAATCGATTCCTTCGCGCGCCAGGTCTTCTGCAGCGTCCTGTGCAATCTTCAATGTGATCCCGGTTGTAACGAGCAGCGCATCGGCACCGTTGCGTATCGGCACCGCCCTGCCGATTTCGAACGGCAAATTGTCGCTTGTTACAATCGGGTCGTGGCCTTTGGCGACGCGAATGTAGACCGGCCCTTCATGCCCCACGGTGAGCGGCATGAACCGCCGCATCTCCGCTGCATCCGCCGGCACTACGATTGTCATATTCGGAAGCGCGCGAAGAATCGCGATGTCTTCGATCGCCTCATGGGTTGGACCCAGCGGCGCATACACCAGCCCGCCGCCATTGCCAATCAGCCGCACATTGACATTGTGCAGACACAGATCCACGGCAATCTGGTCATAGCACCGCCGCGACAGGAAAGTCGCAATGGTGTTGACGTAGGGGATCATGCCTTCCATTGCCAAGCCGGCAGCCATGCCAACAATGTTCGCCTCGCATATGCCTTCCATGAAAAACCGGTCCGGCATTTCCTCTTTGAAATTCTGCAGCACGCCGGGGCCAAGGTCCGAGCCGATGAAAACAATGCGCTCGTCGCCCTTCGCCAGTTCGTAGACCATATCCAGGCATGTCTGTCGCATTATTCGCTCCCTACAGCTTCCTGCAATGAGTGGATCTCCTCGTCGGTGACTCGGCTTTTGTGGTGCCATGAAGGATCACTTTCAACGAGTGGGATGCCTCTTCCTTTAACGGTGTGACAGATGATGCAGCTTGGTCGCCCCCGTACAATCGGCGTATGCGAAAACGTTCGGCGGAGGGCGGCGACGTCGTGACCGTCCGACTCGGCCACCGCAAAACCGAAGCTCTGCCACTTAGCGGCCAACGGCTCCAAATTCAATACCGCTGAAGTGGGACCGTAGGATTGTTGCTTGTTGTAGTCGACAACGACCGTGAGATTGCTCAGCTCGTGCTTGGCCGCACACATCGCCCCTTCCCAGATGGATCCTTCGTTCGATTCGCCATCGCCGATAATGGTGAATACCCGGTAGTCGGATCGCTGTATTCGGGCTGCCAACGCCATACCGATACCGATCGCAAGGCCGTGCCCCAGGCTCCCGGTTGACGCCTCGACACCGGGCACCTTGACTTCCGGGTGCCCCCCGAGAATGCTCTCCGGACGGCAGAACTGCCACAATTCAGCCTTGGGAAAGAAGCCCTTGTCGGCTAACATCACGTAAAGTGCGAGGCAGCCATGCCCCTTGCTCAAAATGCAGCGGTCGCGCCCCGTCCACTCCGGGTCCTTCGCATTGTACCGAAGAACATCGTCGTACAGGACCCGCAGAATCTCGACAACGGAAAGTGCCGAAGCAAAATGCCCACGCCGCGCGGCCGCCAGAATCCGAACCATCGTTCGTCTCAGATCACGCGAGCGCTGGTCGAGTCCTGCATCGGCCGCTGTGTGCTTAAGCATAATAAGGGGAATCCCGATATGTTGTGCGAAGCTCCGCAAGCAGTCGTATCGCCTTCTCAAGCTGCCCCATTCGCGGGTCGTTGGCCGATGCGCTCCCGGCATCGGCAAATCCGCGGCGCCGACTCTCGTCAGGAAGGAATTCGTTGAGCAGAATCAGGCACCATTTCAGGCCAAACAGGGCGTAGGCCACTTCCGTTCGTTGTCGCAGCTTTCGATCAGCTTGGAATATGTTAGTCGCGGTCACGGCGAAACGTCGTTTCAATTCCCGCTCCAGCCGCATAGCGGGATGGAGGAGGAAGTCGGCGATCAGTTTCGCCGGATCATCGCGGCCGAAATACTCGAAATCAAGAAAGATAATGGTGCCGTCAGCCTGCCGCATCGCATTATGAAAACCGAAATCCGAGGGACTCAGGGTCCGCTCATCGTTGCTGATTTCGATCGCCGCCGGAATGCCCGCCGCCGCCAGGCGCGAAAGTGACCACGAGACCACCTCATCAAACGCAGCCCTGAAGTCGTTATCGAGGTACCCCCGGAGGGCGCACGTCTCGGCGGAACTGTCCGAGCAGCCGGCCAGCCGCCTGTATCGAGCTTGGACATTTTCAATGACAGCATTTATTGAAAAGCAGGCTTCAGAAGCGAGCGGTAGCGATTTGCTGTCGGACCTTTTGCCGAGCACGTAAAGACGCTCCAGAAAGCCGACGGCGAAATCAATGTCGGCGGGAGTGACTTTGGACGCACCGACCGGACCGCCGTCGACGGCCTCATAGACTGCAACGCCGTTACCCGCGTCGGCGGCCACCGGCCGTGGCACACATCGGATGCCGTGGTCCCAAAGATAGGTGATACTCGAGAATTCAACCCCCAGACGGTCGCGTGCGTCCGCCGCACTGCGGAAATAACGCTTCGCCACACACGCGCTGCCGTCATCGGCGAGAAAGCGGTAAACGCGGCTGTTGCGGCCGCCGGCCACGGTTTCCAGCGAACGCACCGGCCGCCCGAGCAGGTCGGCCAGAATTGCTTTGAGTGTCGGGCGCTCAATGTCAGTCACAATCATCGAAGTAAATGTCGCCTATCTCGTTCCAGTTCGTAACCCGCGTTGTGCCGGGCGGCGGGCTGTATTGCCGGTGAGGGTCGAAAAGAATCGCTTGCACACTCGACGGGAACGCCGACTCCGAAAACGTCTCTTCGAGGTCGTCAATAAAGTGAGTGCAACCGCACGCTTGAATCCGTCCAATCTTGTCCCGCCGCGATGATTCGAAATGCACGTCCGCCGTCGATAATCCGAATTCATCGCCATTCACGAGCCTGTTCACCACCAGCCATTCGAATGCAGCCTCACGAAGATCGGCGCCCGAGGGATCGGCGGCGGCGTGCGGCGTCTTGTGGCTGATTATCCTTACGCCGATCCCGCGTCTTCGGCATTGCCTCAGGAACTCCAGTGCACCCGGCATCACGACGGCGTTGGACATGGCCGGGCCGTATATTTCGGCTTGCAGACGCTGCCATTCAAGTTCGCCATTAATGGTGCCGCGCACACGATCGCGAATAGCCTTTTTGTTGGCGGCACAATCCGCCGGGACAAGACATCGCTGGGACGCGATCTCGAATAGAATGTCGTCGTAGCAAACAAGCGTATTATCAAAGTCAATGCCGAATCTCATGCCCCATAGAACTCGCGGACCCGGTCGATGACGTACTCGATCTCTTCATCCATCAGGTGTTGATGTACCGGCAGCGTGATGATTGAGCCGCAATCCGTCTCACATTTCGGGAAATCGCCCAACTTGTATCCCAGTGGTCGCGCTGCCGGTTGAAGATGCACGGGGACGGGGTAATGGACTTTGGCGCTGACACCGTGATCCTTGAGATAAGCCAGGAGCTTGTCGCGATGCTTGACGCGAATGATATACGTGTGAAACACCTGGCGCACGTTGGCATGGCGAGGCGGAATATCGACAAAATCTGTGAGATCCGCGAAGGCCCGGTCGTAGCGGCCGGCATTTTCGTTGCGCTTGTCCGTTATCGACGGAACGTCGCCGATCAGACGACTGCCGACGGCGGCCTGGATCGTATCGAGCCGGCTGTTGTGACCGAAGATCACCGCTTCGTCGCGGTTCACAAGGCCATGATTACGCAGCAGTCGCAGCTGTTCGAAATACTCTGCGGACCGTGTCACGACGACGCCGCCGTCTCCCCAAATGTTCAGATTCTTCAGCGGATGTAAACTGAAGCATCCAAGATCGCCCCAAGCCCCGGCATTCTTGCCGTCGCGACTGGCCAGAATGGCCTGGGCCGCATCCTCGATCACTGCCAGGTTATGTCGCTCGGCGATCTCCCGTACCACCGGCATATCCGCAATCGTACCGGTAAGATGCACGGGAACGATGGCTTTCGTTCTCGCGGTGATCGCGCCTTCGAGAAGATCAACGTCGATCGTGTAGTCCGCGCCGTTATCGACGAGGATCGGGCGCGCGCCGGCCAACGAGATTGCGCCGATTGTGGCGATGAATGTGTTGGCAGCAGTTATGACTTCGTGGCCCGTGCCGATGCCGAGTACCTTGAGTGCCAGCAGCAAGGCATCGGTTCCGCATCCCACGCCAACGGCGTACGGTACACCGCACAGCTCGGCGAACCGTCGCTCGAATTCCGATACTGCCGCGCCGAGAGTAAAGTCGCCGCGACGGACGGTTTCCTGAATGTCATCGAAAAAACCATCCAACTCGGTAAATTGACGATCAAGGTACGAATAAGAAACGCGCATAATCAGTCCTCAATAGATTAAAGCGGGTCAATTCGGTTATCCCAATGCTGCAGAATTCCATATCCGGCTATGACAGATTCGCCGCCTGCAGTGTCTTCATGTTGTAGTAGCGACTATTCGTCATGGCGTCGGGAATCCGGCCCTCTGCAAACGCCGCAATCAAATCGCCAACCGCATCCTCAATGGTGCGCCGCGGCACGAATCCCAGTTCCCGTCGTATCCTTTCAGACGAAATTCGATACGAGCGTATGTCGTTCGTCGCCGTCGTCACGATCTCGACTTCGGTGCCTACAACGCGGCGCACGATTTCCGCAAGGTCACCGACCGCATGATTTTCGTACCCCGCATTGAAAACCTTGCCGTCAATGGCATCGGCAGGCCACGTCAGGGATTGGACATAGAGGTCCGTGACATCGTCTATGTGAATATTCGGTCGCGTTTGGCGCCCGCCGTGGACAGTGATGATGCCGTTGTTGATTGCGTGATTGGTCAGGATATTCACCGTCAGATCAAGACGCAGCCGGGGCGAGTATCCGCAGACGGTGGCCGGGCGAAGAACCAGCGGCACGAACCCCGGTTCACGGGCCGCGAGCAGAATCTCCTCGCATTCCGCCTTGTATCGCGAGTAATTCGTCAACGGCTCGAGGGGCAGGTCCTCATCAACTATTTCTTCCTGTTTCACGCCGTAAACACTAGAACTCGATGCAAACACAAAGCGGCGGACACCACTGCCCTTGGCGATGGCGACAAGGTCAAGAAACGCATCATAGTTGATGGATTTACCCAATTCTGGATTCAGCTCGAAGGAGGGATCATTAGAAATGCACGCAAGATGAATGATCGCATCGCAGCCCGGAACCAGGGCTCGAACCAGTTCCCGATCCCGGATATCCCCCTTGATTTCCTCCAGGTTCGAATTCTCTCCGACACTGGCCAGCACATCATCTCCGAAGA
>CAUZRT010000060.1:0-12942 GCA_963582235.1 Lentisphaeria bacterium | reverse complement strand
ATAAAGGCGTACTCGTAGTCGTCATTCAGCCGTAATTTGTGCGGCGGATTACCCAGAACAATCTTCATTCAATCGTCTCCGGCGGAGCATCGCTGTGATCCGTACTGCGAACTCATGCGAGCCGATTAAGATAGCATCATAACTCACCGAATCGGCAATAGGACGCGCAATGAATTGTTCCGTCAATCCTCGCGTGCCTCGCCGTAGCCACCTGTGCGAAGGCGGGTCCTCGACGGTCGCTTCGAGGAAGAGAACGAAGACGATTGGAGCCTTCGACGGGAGTACCCGGGCCATCCCAGCGTCGAGCCACGACTTCACGGGGATGAACCCCATGGAGTCTTAAACAACCTGAATAGTTACATTCAGAAGAACGTCAGGATACCATCCGTCACGTTGTACTCGTCGTCGACCACCGGGATGAACTGCCACTTGTCGAAGGCCGTGCACGGGTGCGATATGCCGGACGCCACCATATCGCCCACTTGCAGATCATCCCCCTTGCCGATCCGCATGAACCCGTGCTGATCGTGAAGCTCGAAAATCTCACATTGGTTCAGCGGCGCCGCGCCGTCCCCCGGGCGCCGGCGCTTTAGCGGGACGGCATACCCCGCGTCGAAAGGGCAATCCCGCTTGCCCATGGTCAGCAGTGCAAGGTCGGGTTCCGGTATGGACTGCACGTAACTCCACACCTCTAGCGCCGCCCGCAGCCGCATTGGCAAGCCGCGTTCGATGGCTCGCGCGTGAAATATCTCGCAGCTGCGCGAATCGTGCGTCAGATAACAGCCGCTGCGAATGACCGTTCGCACCGGCAGCGGGAATTCGGCACGATTGAGGATCTCGGTCACGCGATCAAAGTAAAAACTGCCGCCGGCACTGATGACAATCTCCTCGCGATTGCCGAAATCCACCGATGACAACTTGCTCAGATGTTCAAGAATCGTCTCCAGAAACGTGTTTACAAAGCTCAAGTCGGTTCCATCCGCCGTGTCGATGATCCCTTCGAATCCCTCGACCCCCGACAACACGATCACATCGCCTGCGGATGCAAGCTCACTGACAACGTCGTCAACCGCGGCCATGGTCCGGCAGCCCGTACGACCACCTTTGAACCCGACCTCCAGCAATACCTGTATCGGCCGTTGCAGACCGTATTCCCGCGCGTAGTCAGCCATCTGCCGGATCGCCGCCGCCGAATCGACCAGGCAATAGAAATCAAAATCCCGATCCCCATTGAGCTGCTCGACCACGTACCGTAAATTCTGGCGGCCGACCACCTGATTTACCATCAGGATCCGCGGCACCCCGTAACGACGGTAAACCTGCATCTAATTGACCGTCGCACAGGTTATCCCCCAGGCGCCGCACTGCAGCTGTCTCTGAAAAAAAGCTGCGGCGCCATTGACGTCTTGCCGTGCGGTGCCAGGGAAACGCCGTGATCCTCCGTGAACCGCCGCATTTCCGTGAGGTTGTGAGTTAAGGCCGACTCCTTCAAAACCACATCACCGGCAGCGGTAGATCCTGCCACAGGACATTCCAGCCTTTGGCGCCGATGGCAGAGAGCGGAAACGGATCCGTACCCCCGGGTATTCCCTTGATACGGTCATCCAAAACCGTCTCGTATAATGATGTCAGACCCATGCCATCTCTCCTGGAAATATTAGTATTCAGTGTTCAGCAACGTGATGTTCGGCGCGCCAGTTTTGGCAGGCAGAAACATTTATCTTAATCTCTCCTCTTGATCGCAATTCTGCCTGGCTTAAGAGGTAGAGATTAAGAGTTCGGGCTGTACACTCTCGTGAAATTTAATGGTTCTCGTCCTCGTTCTCGTCCTCAGTGGAGCGGTCCTCGCACGCCTCGCCGCAAGCCGACCGAGGCGTACGAGGACGAAGGACGAAGACGAGAACGATGTGTTTTCTACCGGCCAAAACTGGCAGCGCTGGGACCTCGCTGAACCCTGCCACGTCATTCGACATGGTCCGCCTCTGGCGGAAAAACCCCAAAGCCTCGAATCCGAAACCCTACCCCCTCATTTCCCGCATAATCTGATTGGCCAGAATGCCGCCGTCCACGTACAGCATCTGACCCGTGATATAACGCGCCGCGTCTGAAGCCAGGAATACAGCTGCGCCGGCGGGATCTTCAATCGCTCCAATCCGGCCGGCGGGTATCTGCTGTTCCAACAGACGGACGCCCTCGGGGTTACTCTCCAGGCCACCGCTGCTCAGCGGTGTCCGTATCAGGCCGGGTCCAACACCATTGACACGGATGCCCCGCCGCGCCAGGGTCAGGGCCATCGATCGGACCATCATCAAAACCGCCCCCTTGGACGCATCATAGAGGACGCTGTCCAGTTCCGCCTGCAGACCGTTTGTCGATCCCGTGCAGACGATGGCGGCATCGAAATCCCGCTCGCCGACAATCCTGGCAAACTCCTGGGAAGCGAATAGATAGCCACGGACATTGAGATCAAAGGTACGCGCGTAACGCGATTCGTCGAGCTCCAGAAAATCAACATCGGCAAACGTGCCGGCATTGTTGACGAGAACGTCCAGGCCGCCCAGCAATTCCGCACCCTGTCGGATCAACGCGCGCACTCCTTCGATCGTTGACATGTCCGACTGCACGAAATGACATTCGCCGAGTTCCCGGTAAGTCTGCAGAACCTTCGGATCCACCGGCTCATGCGAATTCGTAATCACCCGCGCGCCGGTCCGCAGCATCGCCTCGGCAATCCCCTGCCCGATTCCCTGCGTACTGCCGCTGACGATCACCCGCTTGCCGGCCAGTATGTCGCTTTGCATTCTGAGCTCTCCATGAGGTTTCCGGTTGCAGCGCTGGTCACCAATTGCCAGGGTTCAACCTGCGAGAATCACGAATAACTATGACCCAATCACTATCCCTATATCACGCCTCACGCCTCCGTATACTTCCAAATAGCAATGCCGGAACTGATTGTAGGTCATTTTCAATTCGGATGCTGTCACCCGCTGATTGTTGCCGCATTCGGCCAGTTTGCTCATGATCAGGTTGCGCTTGAATTCGTCGACCTGTTCATGAAAGGAAGCGCCTGTCACCAGCGTCGGCGGCCTTCCGGTTATCTCGACCGGCAGATCTGACGGCATGATCGTCCCCGATGTCCCGAACACGTAACCGCGTTCAACAATATTCTTCAGTTCGCGAATGTTGCCGGGCCAGTGATAGTCCATCATGGCGGCGATGGTATCGCGATGAAATGTCTTCTCCTGCAGATTTGGTATTCCCTCGTGCAGACCCTGGACGAAATAAACGATCATGTGCGGAATCTCGTCCCGCCGCCGCCTCAGTGGCGAAACTTTCAGCACGGCGAATGCCAGGCAATCGTATAGATCCTGGCGAAAAAGCTTGTCGGCCGTCAGTTCATTGAGATCGCCATTCGTTGCCGATATTACACGCAGATCCACACGGATCGTCTCTGTACCACGGACCCACTCAAACTCCTGGTATTCGATCACCCGCAGAATTCTGTCCTGAAAGGCGACGGACATGTTCCCGATCTCATCCATGAACAGCGTCCCGCCGTCCGCCTGTTCCAGCTTACAAGATACGCGCCTGATCGGCCCCCGTGAACGCGCCCTTCTCGTGGCCGTATATCTCCGCGTTCAATAGTTCGTTATTGGCGAACCGTTTTATGGCGATAAACACCACCTAATGTGGCTTTTTCCACCATGGTTTGCAATTCATCCGCCGCCGCTTCGATTATTTAACTCGCCATTGGGCAAGCGGATAGCGCCGCGCTTGACGTCCTGGTAGCGACACTGCTAGAAGGAACGTGTTCAGGGTTCATGATAGGACCGATGCCAACGTTTGCGCGCAGCGCTTTGGAGTGCGGCGAACCAACAACGCGAATCAGATACGCTAAAATATTCGCCCCCAAAAGGAACCGTAATCATGAGCATTTTCAAGCGCGTTCGGGATATTCTCCACGCCAAAATCAATGAACTCCTCGATGAATTCGAGGACCCCATCGAAATGGTAAATCAGATGATTCGCTAAATGGAACGCACCATCGTTGAAATGCGCAAAAACGTTGCCGCCACGGCGTGGCGAGCTACATTTGTCCCTGGGTTGGTTCCGCCCGCTGGCAATACACCCGCAAATCAAAGATTCCCATCACGTGACGTTTTCCCCGGTCCTAAACGATCCGGTCATCGACCAGGTCATGGCGCAGTATCCGATCCCGTATCCGCAATATGAGCGATTCACGGAGATGTGGGGCGATCATTGGCGCGCCAAAATAACCAGCGGCGATGGTCGGACATTTCTCCTCAAGGAACGGCCACGCCACATCAGGGTTGACGACTGGCAGTTCCACCATTATGTACAGCCGACCCAGGCCCCTTCACCGATCATACCGGCGCTGCATCAGACCCGGGACGGCGCCACCTTTGTCCGCCATCAGGATCGTTACTTTGAAATAATGGACTGGCTGCCGGGTCAGGCCCGGGGATTGGTCACGGATCAGGACCTGCTGGACGCTGCCCACACGCTGGCGGACCTCCATAACTGGATGCACATCCAGCCGGTGCCGTCTGTTGCCCCGAAACACACGGCGACCACTAACGACCTGGACACGTGGTCGGACAAGTTTCTGAACGACAAGCTCGCCGGGCCCGAAGTGCCGGCCTTTGTGGATCGCACCTACGAGCTTATCTCACAACTTCCCGACTTCGACCGCATCGCCGTACACGGCGACTTTCATCCCTATAACCTCTTGTGGCAGGACGGCCGGATCAGCGGTATCTGTGATTGGGAAGATGCCCACCTCAATTCGCCGTACTTCGATCTGGCGTATTTTCTGACACACGCCACCCTCATTGACTGGCCGGAGCGCAAACCCGTCGAACCGGAGGCGTCTGTCCGACACCCCGTCGACCGCCGCCTGCATAAGCGGGTCATTTCAGCGTATCGGCAACGGCTCCGCCGGCCCCTGCCTGCCGACAGCGTTGGACTGAAACATGCGCTTATAACGTGCTGGCTGATCACCGTCCGGCTGACTGTGTTTCGGTACGTTGTCGACACGAACGAGATGGCACCCGCACGGGCCGTCCTCGAGTGGCTGGCCGATGATGAAAATCTGCACCCGTGGACGCAAATACTCAGTGGATGACATGACAACACCGTCTGACGAACCGCCTCCGGCTGACGAACCCCTGCCGGTTCGGCGCATGAAGCGATTGTTTGACATTCTGCTGGCCCTTTCTCTGCTCCTGTCTCTCGCGCCCCTGCTGCTGCTGATTGTTTCCGTCATGCTGCTTGAACAGTGTTGCGCCCGTGCGAGTCGCGGCCCGATTCTTTATCGCGAGAACCGAATGAGTCATGGCCGCCCTTTCACGATCTTGAAGTTCCGCATAATCAGACAAACGGTGATCGATGCGGCGCGCGTGGACGCGGGCGGAACTTTGAATTCCATCAAAGAACTGGAGCATGTCGAAGATAATCTCACCGGCTACGGCCGCGTCCTGAAGAAGTATTATCTCGATGAACTGCCGCAACTCGTTAACATTTTGGCCGGCCATATGAGCTTTGTCGGACCGCGGCCGTGGCCGGTCGAGGATTATCAACGCCAAGTGAAACGCGACATCATCACCCGAAGCCTGGTCCCCTCGGGGTTGACCGGTCTGGTACAATCTTTCAAAGGCTCGCGGAGCGACCTGGATTCCTTGGATCAGACTTACATCGAGGCGTACAGGACCCGGAGTCCCCTCGGCCTTCTCTGGTTCGATTTCACCATCATGCTGCGCTCAGTGCGCGTCTTGTGGCAAGCGAAGGGGCTGTGAATATCTACTGTGAATTTCCACATTCCATTTGAATTCCCGAACGGATTCGGCATAGTTAGTGGGTGACCGCAAACCCGTGATTCGCGATTTCACGATTCGCGGCGGAAGCCCGGCGAGGGATTTTCGGTCGTAGCCACCAATTTCGCCCCTATCTCCGTCCACCCTTCACCACTAACCATCAACCATTCCTCCATTGCCCATGAGCGATCAGCTTCCATTTGATATAGACAACATCCGCCTGCCGAATATCCCGAAATCGACGGTCGCCATCATTATCCTCATTGCCACCGGCGCCTTAGTCGTCTATACGATGGTATTTACCGTCGCACCCGAAGAGGTCGGGGTCGTCTTGCGCTTCGGCAAGTACAATCGGACCAGCCCACCGGGGCTGAATTTCAAAGTTCCGTTCGGGATCGAACGCGTCTACAAAGTGCCAATCGAGCGCCAACTCAAGCTCGAATTCGGATTCCGCTCGGCAAAACCGGGTATCCGAACCCAGTATTCGCGATCCGGGTTCAAGGAAGAATCGTTGATGCTCACCGGCGACCTGAACGCTGCTGAGGTGGAATGGATCGTCCAGTTCCGCATTACGGACCCTAGGAAATATTTGTTTAATGTCCGGCAGCCGCCGAGCACGTTTCGTGACATGAACGAGGCCGTGATGCGCTCCGTCATCGGCGAGCGCACCGTCGACGATGTCTTGACTGTCGGCCGCCAGAGCATCGGCCGCGCGGTCAAGGAGAAACTCCAGGACCTGTGCAATCAGTATGAGATCGGTATCGAGGTGGAGCGGATTGTGCTTCAGGACGTGTCGCCGCCGGACCTGGTGCGAGATGCGTTCAACAAAGTCAACGAAGCCCAGCAGGAACGTGAAAAACTCATCAACCAGGCCTTGTCCGAATACAATAAAGTCGTACCCAGAGCGAAGGGCGAGAAAGAGCGTACGATCGAAGCTGCTAAAGGCTACGCCAGTCAGCGCGTTAACCGGGCCGAAGGCGATGCCGCCCGTTTTAATGCGAGGTTCAAGGAGTATCAAAAGGCCAAAGACGTGACACGTCGGCGCATCTATCTCGAAACCATGCAGGAAGTGCTCAAGAACGTCGGTAAGAAGCTGATAACGGACGATGCCGCCACGGGAATTCTGCCCCTGTTCAATCTCGAATCCTCACCCATGGGGGGGCGCACCAGATGAATCGCATGAATCTCAACGCCGTCGGTATCGGTATCATCGTCGTTGTTGCAATCGTCGGCCTTTTCGCATCCGCTTACATCGTCGATGAAAGGCAACAGGTCATAATTACGCAGTTCGGCCGGCCGGTGGGCGACGCGATCATGGAACCGGGGATTTATTTTAAGATACCCATCGTTCAAAAAGCGAATTACTTCGAAAAGCGCGTTCTCGAATGGGACGGCGATCCGAACGAAGTTCCCACGAAAGATAAGCGCTTCGTCTGGGTCGACACCTACGCCCGCTGGCGAATCGATAATCCGCTCCTCTATTTTCAACGCGTCCGCGATGAGATCGGCGCCCAGTCGCGGCTCGATGACATCCTTGACGGCGGCACCCGCAGCGCCATCGCCAATCACAATCTGGACGAGGTCATTCGCTCGACGTCCCGGGATTTGCAAGCATCGGGTAACGCGCCGCCGTCGGACGTACCGGTAGCCGCTGAGCAGGATGCCTTGTTTGGTCGTGACAAGGTCACACGTTCGATCATCGAAATCGCTTCCAAGCAGACCAGAGAACTCGGCATCGAATTGCTCGACGTGCGCTTCAAGCGCATCAACTATGTCGAGGAAGTTCAACAAAAAATATACGAACGCATGATCACGGAGCGGATCCGGATCGCCGATAAATTCCGTTCCGAGGGCGAGGGCGAAGCCGCCCGCATTCGCGGCGACAAGGAACGCGAATTGAGAATCATCGAATCCGAGGCCTATCGGGACGCCCAGAGGATAATGGGCGCGGCCGACGCCAAGGCCACCAAAATCTATGCCGACGCCTACAATCCAAGCGAAGAGTCCCGCGAGTTCTACGACTTTGTCCAAACACTGGAAACTTACAAGGAAGTCCTGACGCGGGACGACTGGCTGATCCTGTCGACGAGCTCCGACTTTTTCAAATACCTCAACAGCCCCACCGGCCAGTAGGTATACAGCCGAGGCTTTCGGCACGACAGTAACGGGCTCACTGGATGTGTACGAGCCATCACGCAGTTGAACGACTTCCCAGAAACTTGGTTCTAGGTTTCAGGTGTTTGCGGAGCGGTAGATTGCAGTCATCCCCTGGAGGGCGAGCGTGGATCCGGCCCTAAAGCTTCAAAGCCAAATACGCCGCAACGCGAAGCCAATGTGGTGCGTGTCCTCTCATGGAACTTAATCGTCCTTCGTCCTAGATTGTGCGGCGGCTTCGAGGACGAGGGCGAGGACGATACCGTTTCTCGGCGGCCCGGTGTCAACGGCCGCCGCCCTGCATCTAGGCATCTGCGCCCACAACTTCAAGATTCTCGAGCACTTCAACGACTTTGCGGAAGCCCACGTCAAAGAAGCCGCCCCGGGCCTGCCCGAAGTTGTCGCCGGCTGCTTCGGCCTCACTCTCGACGAAGACTTGCCTCACCGCCCATCCGCGCCGGACAATCCATCCCAATCCTTTTACTCCCGACTGGCACAAACGCCAGGCGGCCACCGAGTGAGGTCTGAGATTGACGTTTCGTCTGAGGTCGGGTGACGATCGAACGTCATAACGAGACAGCCATCTTGAACGATGATGCTTCGCCTTCAACTGCCTGTTGATATTCTTCTGATTTCGATCGCCGCCGCCGGCTGCAGGTCCCCCGCCGAATTTCGCCATGCCGCCGACGATGCCGCCGCGCAGATCATCAAGCAGACACAGTCCGAAGTCTACGGCCGAACCCGCCATTTCACCATCGCGCCCCCGGAAGATCAGTTACGACGCCGGTTGCTGATCGAACAAAACCTACCGCAGGCGGGTATCGCATCGATGGGCACCCGCGATCTTACCAAGCCACCCCATTGGCCCGCGTATGACTACCTCGAGAATGATGATCGAGTGAGCGATCAGCGGCATCCGAACATCGGTGCCGGCACAATCCGCATAAGCCTTAAAGATGCCTTGCATCTCGGCGCCCGCAACAGCCGCGAATATCAGGATCGCAAGGAGGATGTTTTTCGCGCTGCGCTGAATCTGGACTTGAAGCGGAATGAGTTTCGAAGCATTTTTTCCGGCGAAGTTACCGGGCTTATCGATGCCAACGCGAGCAGTGGAAAAACGGTCACAGGCATCGAATCCAATCCCTCATTGAAGTGGACGCGGCAGTTGAAAGGCGGCGCGATGCTCACTTCGCAGATCGCGCTCGATCTGGTCAGACTGCTGAGCGGTGACCACGTCTCGACCTTTGGATTCCTGGCCGATGCAACCATCTCGATTCCGTTGCTGCGCGGATCCGGCACGCACCTTGCTACCGAACCGCTGACCCAGGCAGAGCGTGAAGTCGTTTATGCCATGCGCGATTTTGAGCGCTTCAAACGGACCTTCGCAGTCCGCATCGCCAGCAATTATCTGGCCGTACTGCGTCAACTCGATGAAACGGAGAACAGCGAAGACAACTATCTAAACTTGATTGCCTCGGCACGGCGGGCGCGGCGATTGGCCGATGCCGGGCGCCTCCCTGAGATTCAGGTTGATCAGGCAATGCAAAACAAACTGCGAACCCGGGATCGCTGGATTGACTCCAGACAAACTTACGCGCGCCGCGTCGATGAGTTTCGAATACTGCTCGGGCTGCCGACCGATGCCCGCATCGAACTGGACCGCGAAGAACTGCCGCGGCTGGCCGCCGCCTCTTCGTATCTGATCGACAGCGCGACAAAGAATGAACCACAGGAAGACGACGCGGTACCGCCGGCGGACGCACCGATTCATCCGAGGATGCCGAGCCGGGATAATGCCGGCCCGCTCGAACTCGACGAATCAGTGGCGGTCCGCGAGGCCCTGAACCATCGTGCCGATTTGCAAATCACCATCGCCCGCGTCGAGGATGCACAGCGGCAGGTCATCGTCGCAGCGGATGCCTTGCGCCCTGAACTGACTTTACTCGGCACATCCGCCATCGGTGAAGCGCGCAGCATTACCACCGCCGATTCGGCAGATTCCCGATTGCGCTTTGAGCGCGGGCATTACAGTGGATTACTGACCCTCGATCTGCCGCTGGAACGTACCGCGGAACGCAATGCTTATCGGGACAGTCTTATTGTCTTGGAAGAATCAGTGCGCGACGTTCAGGCGCTCGAGGACCAGATCAAGCTCGATGTCCGCAATGGCCTGCGCAGCCTGCTCCAGTCCCGTGAAAGCCTGCAGATTCAGACGCAGGCAGTCACCGTTGCCGAGCGCAGGGTGAAGAGCACGGATCTGTTTCTGCAGGCCGGCCGGGCGCAGATCCGGGATGTTCTCGAAGCGCAGGAGGCACTTATTTCGGCGCAGAACGCCCTCACATCGGCGATCGTGACGTATCGTATCTCCGAACTGGAACTGCAGCGGGATATGGGCACCTTGGAGATCGACGACCGGGGCCTTTTCCCGGGGGCTGGACAGTAGAGATCGGCCGGTCGTGCTCGCGAGCGACGGACCGGCCTCGCCAAAGTGACAGAACTGACACATACAGAGATGAAAACAGACAAACCCAAATCAACCCGTGGCCCGGGCCTTTCGGCCGCGGCAATTGTTGTTGTCGTGCTGGCGCTGGGGACCGCCGCGTTCCTTGGCATGCGCGGCCGAACATCGGTGCGGGCGGACCACCTCGCGGATGTACCGGTTTTCACCGTCAAACGCGGGCCGCTTACCATCAGCGTCACTGAGTCGGGTACCATCAAATCACGGGAACAGGTGATCATCAAAAGTGAGGTCGAGGGAACGACCACGATCATTTTCCTTACACCGGAGGGAACCCGCATCAAGCAGGGCGATCTACTAGTGGAATTGGACGCCAGCCGGCTGCAGGACTCACTGATCGACCAGCAGATTCGCGTGGAAAACACCGAGGCTGCGTTCATTCGGGCGCGCGAAAGCCTGGCCGTGGTCGAGAACCAGGCCAAGAGCGATGTGGCCAGAGCCGAGCTGGATCATCAGTTCGCCAAAGAGGATCTGAAACACTATGTGGACGGCAACTTCCCGAAGGAACTCAAGGAAGCGGAATCCCGCATCACCTTGGCCGCCGAGGAAATGAAACGGGCAACGGAGAAGCTCAAATGGTCCGAAAAACTGTTCAGTGAAAAATATGTCTCGCAAATGGAACTGGAAGGTGATCGTCTGGCCCGGAATCGCGCGAAGCTCGACCATGAATTGGCGCAAGCGGCTCGCGATCTGCTCAAGGATTTCACCTACAAGCGCAATCTGGATGAACTCGAGAGCAACATCGATCAGACGGAAATGGCGCTCAAGCGCGCCCGGCGCAAAGCCAGTGCCGATGTTGTGCAGGCGGAGGCCGAGCTGAAAGCGAAGCTGTCGGAGCTCGAACAGCAGAAAAAAAAATTGCGCAAGATCGAGCAGCAGATTGAAAAGACAAAGATTCACGCGCCCACGGACGGGATGGTTGTTTTTGCCACATCCGCTAAAGGAGGTTGGCACGGCAATGCAAAGCCGCTGGACGAAGGTCAGGCCGTACGCGAACGCCAGGAATTGATTTACCTACCGACCGCCGGCGCTATGATGGCTGACGTGAAGGTCCATGAGTCGAGCCTGGACAAAGTGCGTCCGGGTCTGCCCGTGCGCATAACCGTGGACGCGCTGCCGGGCCGGATATTTCAGGGCCGGGTCGCGAAGATCGCGCCGCTCCCCGATGCCCAAAGCATATGGCTCAATCCCGACTTGAAAATCTACCGCACTGAAATAGACATTGACGACAGCACCGGCGATATGCGCACCGGCATGAGTTGCCGGGCGGAAATTATCGTCGAGAATTACCCGGATGCGACTTACGTGCCGGTTCAGGCCGTTCTGCGGGTCGGCTCCCAGCCCACTGTCTATGTAGCCAACGGCAATCATGTCGAAACACGAACCGTTGAGCTAGGCCTGGACAATAATCGAATGGTGCATATCGTCAACGGCCTGGAAACCGGCGAAAACGTGTTGCTGGCCCCGCCGCTTACGACAACCGCGGTCATCGAACCAGAGCCGGCTCAGCAGGACAAAGGCCAACGCGTCAGGACAGAGCCTGATCCTGCGGCCGTGAGTCGTACTGCGGAAAGTCCGCACCAAGCGGCATCCGAGGGCACACCAGGCAGCCCGAGCCCCAGTTCGCGAGCAGCGGGCCGCAACGATCCCGGTCGGGCTGACAACAGGCCAACGCCCGGCCGACCGCAGTCTCGAGAACGCACGCCCGAAGAACGGCAAAAGATGCGAGAGAGATTTCGCAACCTTCCGCCCGAAGAGCGCGAACGTTTACGACGACAATTGGGGGGAGGCCGGCCTCGCGGACGGGACGAAACAGGCAGCGAACAACAATGAGTGAAGCTTCCGATCACACGCCAGCCAGTGATGCGATCGTGCGCCTCGAAGACGTTGAAAAAACCTATCGGATGGGCGACCAGCAGGTGCGGGCCCTGGATCGCGTCACCGTCTCATTCCGACAAGGCAGCTTTTGGGCTCTCATGGGCGCCAGCGGCTCCGGAAAAAGCACCATGCTGAACCTCCTTGGCTGCCTGGACCGGCCGACCGCCGGCCGTTATCTCTTCGAAGGAACCGACACCAGCCGGCTTGACGACGATCAACTCAGCGAGCTTCGTCTGCGTTCTCTGGGCTTTATCTTTCAGAGCTTCAACCTCATACCACAGCTTACGGTCAGGGAGAATATCGAGCTGCCGCTGTTTTACCTCGGATTGAACCCCGCGGCAAGTGCCGAACGCGCCGTCGAACTGGCGAATCGCGTCGGCCTTGGTGATCGGCTGGCGCATCGCCCGACCGAGTTGTCGGGCGGTCAGCAGCAACGTGTGGCTATCGCCCGGGCGATAGCCAATGATCCGGTGATCCTCCTCGCGGACGAGCCGACGGGTAACCTCGATTCTGCTGCCGGCATGCAGATCATGGACCTGTTGAGTGAGCTGAACGACA
>CAUZRT010000059.1:0-13010 GCA_963582235.1 Lentisphaeria bacterium | reverse complement strand
CTGGATCATGACGGTCACGTTCTTGATTTCGATGACCGGATCGCTCATTTTCTCATCACCATTCCCACTCGTTCCAGTGTTTCATCGGCATCCCTGGTGCGGCATACCGCCGCCACCGAGACACGATATTGGAAAAGCTGATTCTTATCAACCTAAGAAACTGTGTCCGGTGATGCGAACGAGTTAGTGGCTGACAGGTCGTAATGAACGATCCGGTGCTGCGGGTTGCGAATCGCGGCCCGGCGGCTGTTGGACCGCCCTCCACAGGCCAGCGTCCCGACCCCCTTGGAGGCACCGGAACCGCGGTCTGCGCGGACGACTTATGGGTGACAGAAGCTCTGCGGCCGGACGGTCCCAGTAGCATAGACATTTTTGCCTGTACTGAGGCCACGCCAATGGCAGTGTTGGTGTCAGGAATCTGCGTGGCTACAGCACAGACAAAAATGTCCATGCTACTGATACGTCCGATTGCAATCATCATTTCGACGGACAACAAAAGTCAAGTTTCTCGGGATGTCGGGGCTATGTATCCGCTCCTACAGTTCAGGTGAGGGCCCCAAGGAGACGCCACACCGACAGGGAACCCTCTGCCCCTTACGGCCGGCGGCGCAGTGCGGTGAATACCTTCTGCCAGCGCTCCTTCATGCCGGGATGGAAATGGAACGGCTCGAATCCGAGATCCAGGTAAATCTTGATGGCGGGCAGCCGGAAGTCGTCGGTGCACAGGTAAATATCTCGATATCCGACGCCGATCAAGCGCGCCAGAACGACAGCCGACACGGCCTTCCCGAGGCCGCGACCGCTATGCGCCGGGTCCGCGGCGACAAAATGAAACATCCCGCCCTGCGGGTGCAGGTCGGTTGGCAAATGGCCGGCAATCGCGGTGGCGACCATGCAGTCGGTCTCGCGATGGATGATCACGAAGAAACCGTCGGGAAGGGCGACACGACAGTTTTCAACAACAGTGTCGTGGGTGAAGCCGGTAAAGCCGGCTTTCGCCATCAGCGTCAGGTAAGCCGCCTCATCGGTATCGTGGAAACATCGGAGCTCGTAGCCTGGCGGAATCTCGAGTTGCGGCGGTGCGTTCAGAATATTCCTGAACAAAACCATCTGCAGCTGCGGCTCTGTTTTGTCGCCCGGCCACTGCCGCGAATCGGGTACATCCAGCCAGACACCCCCCTGGGCGACCGATGCCTGCGACATCAGACCTGGCAGCGTCATGGTCATGGCCTCATGAATACCGGCAACCGTCACCGGCTCGCCCCGGATCGCTCGTAGAAAGTCGCGGGCCATGATGGTATCGGCGCCGCAGTGCCCGCCATTTTTCACGGCCTCGTCGGGATCGCGCCAGACGTCGGGGATGCATTCTTCGCCGACGGTGTCCAGATCAAACCACCTGGCTTGTGCGCCAAGCCGGCGCAGCCAGATCTGGCCACTTCCGCCTTCCGGACAACAGCCGGAGTCGAAGACGCCTTCGGTACCCTGCAGTTGATGCCGATTGACACAGTTGGGCCGCTCCGAGACGAGATCTAGGCGGATCTTGATCAAAGCACCGCGATCGGTCTTGCAGAGCATGACCGCGGTGTCCTGGGCGTAGGCTTCGCCGTCCGAATCGTGGCAATGCGAACCGGATGATTCGCTACAGACACGGGAGACACGATCACCGTCCATCCACAGCATGATGGGGCCGAGGGCATGGGTCCCGTATGTGATTCCGGCGATACCGGCCTGCCATTGACGCCGCCAGGCGGTCTGATCGATCAACAACTTCAGGTCGTGCAGGTACTCACCTTCGGCATAATAGAGGTCGCCGAACCAACCGCGCTTCACCATCTCCCGTACATGCATGGTATTACGGGAAAACAACAGATTTTCGCCGATCATGTAAGTGCCCTTGGAATTTTGGCAGGCATCGACCAACTTGCGACTTTGCTCAAGGGACACAGCTGCCGGGACTTCCGACAGGACGTGGAGGTCGCGCTCGAGCGCCGTGACGCACTGCGGCGCGTGGTGCAAAATTGGCGATGCAACGACAACGGCATCCAGTTTCGCGTCATCGAGCATCGCCTCGTATTCGGTATACGTCGATTTGGTGCCGGTTTCACGGGCGAACTGTTCGAGGCGATCGGCATCGACATCGCAGACAGCGCAGGCATCGGCACCCGCTGCGGTCAACGTGCTGTAAAGTTCCGTTCCCCGGCGACCGGTCCCTGAGATTCCGATGCGTTGTTTCTTTGCTGGTGACATGGAGTATTTAAATCGTAATCTCAGGGACCGGCAAATTCAAGACTAAAATATCAATGTGCCGGCGGACCTTACGCGCACAGTGCACCGACGTCTACAGTGTCGGAACCTTCCGCCATCCCGGCCTCCGGGATGGCGGGCAATCCCTGGTCGTGTTACCCGCAATCGATCCATTCGTAATCCATAACTTAATGATAATCGGACTATGCCTCGCATTCGATTAAGAATGGACCGGCGAGCGGATCGACGGTTAGCCGAAGGCTGCATTGATTACTCGGTGGCCTGGTTGTTACTCACGTTTCTCGGCGTCTTCGGCACGCCACCGATTCAACATGGGCAAGATCACCACAGGGATTATTTACCTGCTGATCGACGACCTGTTTTTCATCGCATCATCTATGACTTCTGGACATTGAATGGTCAGATCGATGAACGAAACCGCAGGTGATCACGGACGGCTGGAGGGGGAAGAACTGGTGCTGTCAAAGAAGGCACGAAAAAATGGATACGCGTGCTCAAACCTCGCCCTTAATCTTTCGCCTTAATCGATGCCCTTGTCTTAACTTTGGATTGGCGGATGTGGTGGCTCGAGGGAATAAGGTTCGGGAGATTAAGGTTTGGGATTATAATCCCGGGGGGGGAGGGAGGCGAATTGGAATGATGGGAATGGTCGTGTATGGGCGCTTACTGGCTGACCGAAAACCCTCGGCGGAGGCCCGCCGTCGCTACAAGGGGGTCCGTCCGACGTGAGTTTGAGGATGGAGCGACAGCGGGCCTCCACCGCGACTCGGGCAATCGCGGGTTTTCGGTCAGCCATGAATTACTGGAAATTGACAATACTGCTGCTTAATTTCAATGTGTCACCATACCGTCACTTCAAATCCTTATCTCGTATGTCAACCGGAATTGTTTTTCATTCCGATTACCTGAAGCATGAGGCCGGCGATTTTCACCCGGAAAGTCCGGACCGGCTGCGCAGTGTCATGTCGTTTATTGAAAAAAGTAGGCGGCTCGACAGTCTGGTAAAGATCGAACCTGAGCGGGCCAACAGAAAATGGATTGAATACGTCCATCCGCCGCACTATGTGGACATCATCCAAGAGGCCGCCGGCCGAGCTCCCGTGATCCTCGATCCCGATACACACGTGTGCGCGGCTTCGTACGACGTGGCGCTGCTGGCAGCCGGCGGGCTATGTCGGGCGTGTGATGCGGTGATCACGGGTCAGGCAACGAACGCCTTCTGTGCATCGCGCCCGCCGGGTCATCACGCGGAGCGGGAACACGCCATGGGCTTCTGCCTGTTTAACCATATCGCTGTCGCCGCTCGTTACCTGCAGCGCAACCATGGACTTAACCGCGTTCTGATCATTGACTGGGATGTTCATCACGGCAACGGTACGCAGCACCTATTCGAAAATGATCCCCATGTCTTCTACTTCAGCATACACCAGTGGCCCCATTATCCGGGCACCGGCAGTGCCGATCAGACCGGTCGCGGTGAGGGCAAAGGGGCGACGCTGAATGTGCCGATGGCAGCCGGGACCGGCGACGTTGAGTACATCGCTGCGTTCACCGACAAACTGGTGCCGGCAGCACACCGGTTCCAGCCGGACTTCATTCTCGTCTCCGCCGGCTTCGACGCACACCGCGACGATCCGCTTGCAAGCATTGTGGTCACCGAAGACGGTTTCGCGGAAATGACTCGAATTGTCCGGCAGCTGGCCCGCGAACTTTGCCACGATCGCCTTGTCTCACTGCTTGAGGGCGGCTATGAGCTCGATGCCCTCGCCCGCAGTGTCGATCGGCATTTGGAAGAAATGGAGAGCGGCATTGGGAATGGTTGATGGGGAATGGAAACTTGAAACTTGATACTTAATTTAGTGGCGCCATCCCGACTTCGCTCCGTTAGCTGACGGACTTCGTCGGGCTGGTGCCAGTTTCCAGTATCCAGTTTCCAGTTTTCCGCCTGAGCCGAATTTCCGCTACTCTCCAACAAGTTTCCAGTTTCCAAATCTCAAGTCCTAAATCCCAAGTCCCGAATCCCGATTCCTCAAAATGACACACACATTCGAACCAACTCATTACCACACCACGCTCGGACCGCATAAGCCGGTCCTCCGCATCGACGACGGAGACACTGTTGTCACGACGACGGTGGACGCCGGCGGCTGTGACGCGAGCGGCGAAAAGGTGACGGCGGGCGGCAATGCGCAGACGGGGCCGTTCTATATCGAGAACGCCGAGCCCGGCGACATCCTCGCCGTTCATCTGGACCGACTGACGCCGAATCGTGCGGATGGTTTTTCCGCAACGGCGGTTGCTCCGAACGTCGTCGATCCCGAATACGTCCCGAAGCTGCCAGCTCTTGAGAGAGCCATCTGGAGAATCGATTGCAGCGCCGGGAGGGCGACCGTGAGCGAACCGGCAGGTCTGCTTCGGCAACTCGCGCTACCTCTGGCGCCGATGCTTGGCTGCTTCGGCGTTGCCCCTGCCCGGGGCCAGGCTATCTCCACGGCAACGTCGGCGATGCACGGCGGTAATATGGATTATCGCGGTTTTGTGGCCGGCGTTACGGTGTACTTTCCCGTCTTCGAGCCCGGCGCCCTTTTCTTCGCCGGGGACGGCCATGCCGTTCAAGGGGATGGTGAGATCGTCGGTACGGGCATCGAGATCTCGTTGGACGTAGAACTCACGTTCCGGCTGCACAAAGGCAAGACAATCGGCTGGCCACGCGGCGAAAACGCGGATTATATCTTTGCGGTCGGCAACGCCCGGCCCCTCGACCAGGCGCTGCAACATGCAACAACCGAGATGCTCGAGTGGTTACAGACCGATTATGGTCTCGACGCCGCAGCCGCAAACACACTGATGGGCCAGTGCGTCGAGTACGACCTCGGCAACGTTTTCGATCCGTCCTACACCATGGTCTGCAAGATGTCCAAGCATGTGCTCGCGGACCTAGTAGCCTGTCCAAGCTAAATCTTCGGGTCACTTTGCCCGGCGGCGCGCCGCCTGCCTTGCTGTCCTGGGACTCCGGCCATCTATATCGGAATATAAAGGCGATTTATATTCAGCGACAAATCAATGACCTCCCTATCGGTCGGCCCCTCGGCATAAGTATAGTGACGTCCCTGGAAATACCGAACACCGCGGCATTCGAGATCGCCTTTGCCGCCCCGGCTCACCATCAGTTGGGTCTGAGCAGCGGCTGGAACCTCATCAGCACGCCAGTCGTGACGCCGTCGTCGGTGGTGGAAATTTTCGGCGTCGGCCGCGGCACCGCGACGACCGGCATGATCTATAAGTGGGATGGATTCGCTTACGAGGCGGCCTTCAATCCGGAGCAAGGCTACTGGTTGTTCAGCCCGCACGGCAGCACGACCGAATCGTTCGTGGGTCTGCCGGCGAACGGGGTGGTCGAGATGACAAGCGGCTGGAATCTCATCGGGCCGGTGACCAACACACCGGCGCCGGTCGCGGCCGGCGTCTCCAGTCAGATCTGGTAATGGGTGGCGGCGGAACAGGCATACCGCAGCATCACGGCACCGGCGCTACTGAACCGATACCACGCGTACTGGATTTGGACGACGCAACCGATGCGCATTGACCTTGGACAGTGACAACATTTGCAATCCTTTCCGGGAGTTTTAGCTTAGACCAACGCCTCCTCCCCGAGCGATCGATATTCGCCGGATAAAAAATGCAATAATGAAAATCCCCTTCTGGAAGATGCATGGCACAGGCAACGATTTCGTCATGGTGGACGACCGCGACGAAACGTTCCCGGTCCGCGATACGGCGTGGCTGCAAAGCATTGGCAGACGCAACACCGGTATCGGCTGTGAAGGCTTCATTCTGATCCAGAATTCAGATGCGGCGGACTTTCGCATGCGGTTTCTGAATCCCGACGGCAATGAAGTGGAGATGTGTGGAAACGGCGCGCGGTGTGTTGCCCGCCTAGCCCATGAATTGGGAATCACAGGTGAACGGATGACGTTCGACACGGCCGCGGGGCGCCTACACGCGGCCATCGGCGGAGGCAAAGTTCGACTGGAGATGACGGAACCCACGGATTGGCGTCTCAATCGCGAACTGGCCATCGGCAGTGGGCGTCTAACATATGACTTTGTCAACAGCGGTGTACCCCACGTCGTGCTGCAAACTGAGGATGTGATGAAGGCTGAGGTGATCGCGCTGGGTGCCGAAGTCCGCCACCATCGGGATTTCGCACCGAACGGCGCGAATGTCAACTTCGTACAACAGACCGGGCGGCAGGCGCTCTCGGTGCGCACGTACGAACGCGGCGTCGAGGCCGAGACGCCGGCATGCGGCACGGGCATGGTGGCGGCCGCCGTGGTGTTCGGCCGGCAGGGCCGCGTGGAAACACCGGTCGAAGTGAAATGTGCCAACGGCGATTGCTTGGAGGTAAACTTTCGGTTGACCGACAACGGCCCCGAATGCGTCACATTGTGCGGCACCGCGACCCACGTGTTTTCCGGATCGGTGGAATACTGATGCGGCGCGAAGCTGAGCTAAGTTCATTTACGATTTGCGGTTTGCGATTGGACGGATTGTCGACGATTGATGGGCGGTTTTCATACTATCTTCAATACTCGCGTAATTCCGTCGGCCGAGTGTTCTGTCGTCACAGCGTTTTTGTCTTCACCGCTTTTATAATGTCAGAAAGCTTTGCACCGGCCCAGTCGCTCGGGCGGTGGCTGGATGTGTCAACGGGAAAAGAAGCAATGGTTGCCGCCAGCCGCGGGCGATCGTTCCTCCTTTCTACCCAGAACCCTGACGGCAGTTGGTCGGATGATCCTGCGATTTCGGGAATTTGTATCCTGGCAATAGTGACCAACGCCGTCAACGATGATTCCGGCAACGAATCGGTGACCGACAGGGCCGGCGCTTATATCAGGCAGCGGGCATTGGCGAGCGGCGCAATCGGTCTGGAATCGAAACCGGAGCGCCATGTTTTTTCAACTGCAGTAGCCACCATTGCGCTGCTCTCGATACAGAACAAGCCGTCACTTAAGGTAATTCGCCGGGCAATCGGGTTTCTGCTGCATTGCCGGCGTGCGTCCGATTCGCCCGGCGGCGGCGGTTTCGCCTGGCCCCCCGACACGATCCCGAATATTTTCGATTGTCATTGGACCCTTGCTGCTCTGCGAGCGTGCCAAGGCACCGGCATCGAGGCGATTCCGATCACGCAGCAGCAGCACCGGGTCTTCGGGTCCGCCTTGAGGTTCGTCGAGCGTTGCCGTTTCCAAGGTGTCGACGGCCGAGTCAAGACTTCAACGTCCGGGGGCTTTGCTGATTTTCCGATAGACCACCTTTCGCGAAACGATGGGGAGTCCAGTCAGCGCCGGTCACCGGGGCCGACCGGCGCGTCAACGTGTGCCGGCGTCAAGTGCCTGTTGTACCTGACGGCGACAGGAATGCATCCGGGGATTCGGGGCGGTTCGGACTGGCTGGAATCTCATTTCTCCGCGAATTCGAATCCGGGTGCTTGCGCGGCCGGGATCTACCGCTATTATTATCACTTTGCATCTATGCAAGTTTTGCTGGAAAACGGAGGCCAAACGGCGGAATTCGCCAGACCTCGAAGCTGGCGTAAGGCGCTGGCGGGGGAGCTTCTTTCCAGACAGCGATCTCGCGGAGAGTGGACAAACGCATTGCCGGCATACGGTGAGAATGACACAAATCTGTGCACGGCCTATGCCGTTCTCACACTTGCCCTGACAATAAAGTGAGGCGTATTGCGTAATACGTGATACGCAATACGTACCATGCCATTCGACAGCGGAAGAGTATCCTTTTCAATCTGCACACTGCCGGAATCCCTGCCGGCCGACGCCCTGCAGAAATTCACCGAGCAGCGGGGCCAACCTTTGGAGATGGTCAACGACCAGCCGCAGTTCGGCTGGGTCACCGGCCGCCATCTTCTCGATACCCGAATCGACGAAGAAACGGCCTATGCCGGCGGCTTCCTGCATCTTTCACTACGAACGGCCCAGCGTAAGATCCCGGCCGCGCTCCTCAAGGCTGAATGTAGAATGAGTGAACTGGCAATGATGAGTACACGGCACTCCCATCACATCACGCGAAAGGAGAAGAAGACCATCAAGGCGGAGGTATCGGAACGGCTCATCAAGGATATGCCGCCGACCCTCACGGGCATCCCGTTCGTCGTCGATGAACAGACAAAACTGATGTACGTCGGTACGGCAACACCGCCAAGACTTGAAAGATTTCTTCAACTGTTCAACGACACGATCGGAATGTATCCAGTCCCGCTGACCCCAGAGATGGTGGCGGAGGACGAGGCCGGAGTGAGTCTCGACACCCTGCACCCCCTGATTTTTTCCCCGGAGAAGTCGTACAGCGACGAAGCCGGCGGCGTTGGCAGGGATTTTGCCACGTGGCTCTGGTACTTTCAGGAAGCGGAGGGTGGCGAATTCTCGGTGCCGAGCCTCGGAACCTTCGGCATCATGATCGACGGTCCGCTGGTCTTCACATCCGAAGGCCCCGGCGCACACGAATCAACCATACGCAAGGGCACGCCGACAACGAGTGCGGAAGCCAAAGCTGCGCTTGTGGTGGGTAAGAAGCTGAATCGGGCCCGGTACATCATGGCCCGGCAGGATGAATATTGGGTTTTTACGTTGGAGGCGCCGAACTTTGGTTTTTCAGGAATGGCACTGCCCCTTGGCGAGGCGCTCGATCCAATGAGTCAGTTCGAGCAACGGGTGTTATCGCTGGACATATTCCGGCAAGCGTTCGTGGCCATCTTCACCCGATATCTGAATGAAATCGGCACACCGGAGAAGGCCAAAAGTCTGACCGGCCGTGTCCAGGGCTGGGTGGCAGGCATGAAAAGCCTTTGAAGAAACACGTCTGGGCAATTTACGCAAGCAGTGGTCACCGGGCTGATGTTAGTGCCTGACTGAAATCCCCCGATTTCCCGATTCGCGGCGAGGCCCGCCGTTGCTCCACGCTCAATCTGACGGCAAACGCACCCATTGGAGCCTCGGCGGGCCTCCGCCGAGGGGTTTGCGTTCAGACTTCTAGTCTAAGAGACAGGGTTCGTGACTACCTCTTGACGTTTTTTCTCGGGCGCTTGAGATTCTCGGAGCAGAACTTGTGAATGTCTTCGATCGGGATGTCGAATTTTTCAGCCAAATACTTGTAGCTCTTTTTCGACACCTTCTTCATGCGCACAATCATCGCCCTGAGATCCGGGGAGTATCTGGTCTGGCCGCCCGCTTCCCTCGTCTTTCCTGACACCCGTTTGGCGGCACCTTTCGAGGTGCCCGACGTGGCGATCCTCCGACCCTTTTCAGCTATGGCTCCGGCCTTCTCCCCGGTCACTCTCCCTTCCGGGAGACCAGACCGGCGGTCCGATCCCCAGCCGTCAGATTTTTCTGCCGTTCGAGGATCCTTATTCTTTTTGCGATTCATGAGAAAGAGCTGTTTGATATCGGCCAGCGGCATCGAGTACTTCTTTCCCAGGTACGCGTAGCTCTTTTTCGACTTACTCCGGAAGGCAATGATCTCATCACACACCTTCTTCTGGTATTTGCCGATCGCGACAGCGTCGCCAGCCGGCTTGGCCGCGGTCCGGGGGAGGCGTGAGGATGGTTTCGCCGCGATTACCGTCTCCGGCCCAGCCACCTTTTCCGCCGTTGGTTTACGGCTGCGCTTCCGTAGCGGTGCGACCTCGGCCTCCTGTTTTTCCGCAACAGCCTCCTTTTTGGCACCACCCCTAGCCGAGGTGGTGGCGGTGGCCGCTTCCGGCATTTCACCGGCATCGAACATCGGATGGTAGACCTTGCCGGTGTTGACCAATTCGACCTCGGATGTGGACGTGACCTTGGCAATGCGTCCGATTATGGCCGAAAACTGCTTGCCATCGACAGTTCGGAGAACGCCGCTGGAAACGGTGAAACGAAACGAGAGATCCTGGCCCGCATAAAGAAAACTCAACGTGTTGTCGCGGCAGTAGACAAACTTCATATCCACAGTCAGATAAATGTAGTCGTTTTCGACCTTTACCTCGTGCGCATGGAAGGCTCTCTCCTCCACCGGGACGTTGCGTATGGGGACGATTTGGACGATAGGGAACCAAAATTTATGGGCTCGATGATTCTTGAGAATTTCGAGCGCTTCATTTGTCACATATAATAGATTCGGCATCGCTGTGAACCCTCCCGTAATAGCCAATTTAACGGCTTCTGCGAATATTTCGTCCGAGCCAACGGGGTTGACCGAGACCTTGGCCTTTTCCCAATCCAAGGCTTGGGATCAGTACATATCTATCTATGGGAAACAATAATCCTTACACCAAAAAGTCAATCATTCAGAGACTCCTTCGTGCATTAACCGAACAAAAACACCGCTAATGACGCTGAATGCAATGGGACGACGCTCATATTATTCCATGTCCGCACCAGATGTCCTATTCAAGGACTTCTGAGACCGTCCCTGATGGGCTGAACGCTGGGCAGGGAACAGATTGAGCCTGCGGCAATCCGGTGTCGATTATTTCGGGCAATCGTTAAACTATACCGCACGTTCCCAATGTCAACGTTATGGATTTAGAGAGACGGGACACTAGCGCCAGCGATTGGTGGGCAATTCCAATTCCTGGCGCCAGCCGTCTGCGAACAGGGTCGGCAACTTTCCTAACACAAAGGCGGTCACATCCTGGCGCGTGGCAATAAGTTCAGCGGCAATCCCATGGTCTTTCGCGGCCGTGGCAATGTCTTCCAAAATCGCCTGGATCAAGCGCTTCTGCTTTGGCGTCGGAGGCCGGTTAACCGGCTTCTTGATCAATTCCGCCGACGGCAGGGTGAGTCCTTCGTTGACATGATCGACGAGCGTCTGTGCATAACGTCGAAACGTCGGCTGATCGACGATTCCGGCATCCTGCAACTCAGCCGGGGTTCGGGGTTCCGAACACGCAATCTCAATCATGCTCCGGTCCTCAACGACCCAACCCGTCGGCAAATCCACTTCTCTCGCTCGAGATTCGCGCCAGCGCACGAGATTATCGAGAATCGTCAACTGCCGTGAGCTCAATTTGCCGTGTCCCTTGACGTTCCGGAACCCGAGCTCGCCATCCGCCCGTGCCTGTTGGAACGCTGCAAGTATTTGCTCGCACTGCGCTATTACCCACTCGTAACGATTTCGCCGCTGCAGGTCCCGGGCCTGGACCTCGTAGCTGTCGAGCAGGTAGGACACTTCATTCAGAGCATAGGATATTTGTTTCTTCGTCAGCGGCCGGCGGCACCAATCGGAAGCCTGTTGGCGTTTGTCAACGGTAACGCATAGACAGTTCTCGACGAGCGCCGCATAGCTGATTTGAAATCCCATGTTGCAAAAGGCAGCGGCAACTTGAGTATCAAAAAGCGGTGTGGGCAGGGTGTCACAGTACTGGCAGAGTACCTCGAGGTCCTGCGAGCAGGAATGAAAGACCTTGAGCGTGTGCGGGCAGCGTAACAGCCGTCGCAGGGGCTCGACATCGGAAATCGCGAGTGGATCGACGGCGAAACAGCGGCCGCCAGGCACTGCAACCTGAATGAGACCGATGCGCGGCAAGTAGGTCTTGCGCCAGACAAACTCGGTGTCGATGGCGCAATGACTGCACTGCATGGCCTGTTCACACAGGTCCTTCAGAGTTCTTTGATCGTCGACAAGCACGGTTCAGGTATCACGCAAGATACATGATCGAGGCGGATGGATATAGTCGGAAATACGGAAGCAAACGGCAAAGGGGTTGGTGGACGCAGGCACAGGCCGTGTACAAGTGAATCGATCGTTCCGTTTGAAAAAGCTCGCGTTTTGGCGCGGTGCTGTTGACGGGCGTTGGACACGAGCCGAACGCGGCCGATGACAACCGGGACTATTCCTTTTCGGCAGGTTCGTAGAACAGTTTGCCTTCGGCAATTTCCTGAAGCGCAACATCGAGATGATTTACTCCCTTTCCACGGTCAACGGGTACCATGGGATTGGCGCCATGAGCCAGCTCCTTGGCACGCTTGGCAGCGAGAACGACCAAGATCATACGGTCCGGCACCTGCTCCGTTGCCATCTTCAAGTAATTATCGTCCAAGATGTTACCCTCCTTGCGTAAAGGCACACTGCCCGTTAACGGAACGGCTTCGCTGATTTTCGATGTGATAGCTATGGGAGTTCTAAAAAAAAGATAAACATAAAATATAATATCGATTCATTTCCAATGCAAACTGAGATTATGCAATAGTCGGATGATTAATCCGCAGTCCAACGGCCTCACCGATTGTAGCTTCGGACATTATTGGCAATCCTCTGCGCTTTGAACCCCAGAACTTTCTTCTTGGCTTCGAGCGGTAGGCGTGAGTAAACTACCCACCCGAGTTGCTGCCGCGGATCGCGCATGGGCAGATCGGAGCCGTAGAGAAAGCGATCAGCGGCGGCACCCTAAACTAGATAATCGAAGGTTGCCAGGCCCCAGTAGGAATCGGGAAATGCATCCAGAGCTTTGCTGACACAGACGTTTCCCTGGCCGGTCTGCAGCCGACGACGCCGTCCCGACTCATGATTCCAATGGCATCGACGCCCATGCGCCGCGCCAGGTCGCGGGTTCCCACCGGGCCGCCCCTTGCCGCGACCCGGCCATGACCTCATCCTCGTCGGGGTTGACGATCTCACGCGACGGCTTCAGCCAGCGTAGCAGCAGACGGACCAGATTGCCGCCGACGATTTTCTCCTTGGCAGCGTCCGGC
>CAUZRT010000058.1:0-13213 GCA_963582235.1 Lentisphaeria bacterium | reverse complement strand
ACGGCTATCGCAATCTCACCCGTCCAATACTCCACATCGCTGGTATTCTGAGCCTCCACCATGACGCGAAGCTTGTTCTCGGTCCCTGAGTAACGGACGAGATGCCGGCCGCCATCGCCCAACGCTGCCGAACACTTCGCCAGCACCGACTGCACCGCCGCGACGTCATCAAGGTTACGTTTATCCAAGACGTTTATGTTGACCAGCTTCTGCGGGTAAATCGTCACGAAATCCGTCAAGGTCGCAAACGGCTGATCCGAGAGTCGCATCTGGCGAACCAGCTGCAGCGCTGCAATGATGCCGTCGCCCGTCGTTGCATGATCCATGTAAATAATATGCCCGGACTGCTCGCCGCCGAACGAGAGCCCGTCCTTTCGCATACGATCGATGACAAAACGATCGCCGACTGGTGTCGTGATAATATCGATGCCGTTGGCGCTCATTGCCTTTTGCAGTCCGACATTGCTCATGATCGTTACGGCGATTGTGTCGTTCCGCAGCCGTCCCTGCTCTTTCATACCGAGTGCCAGGAGCCCCAGGATCTGGTCGCCGTGTACGGCTGTACCGCCGGCATCGACAAACACCGCACGATCCGCATCACCATCCAGAGCAATACCAAGGTCTGCATTCAGGCTCGTGACGGCGTCACACAACCGCTCCGTGTGCTCGACACCGCTGTCCACATTGATGTTATAGCCGTCCGGCTCGACGGCGAGGCGAGTCACCTCCGCGCCAAGCTCCCGAAAAATCAGCGGCCCAAGAAAATATGCCGCCCCGTTCGCACAATCGAGGACAAGCTTCAACCCCGAAAGGCTGACATTGTCGACCGTGCTCTTCGCGAACTCGATATAGCGTCCGCTAGCGTCCTCGACGCGGTAGGCCTTGCCGATCCGATCGAAGGGCACGTGCCGGCTGGGAATATCCTGAGTAAGGACAAGGTCTTCGATCTTCGCCTGCTTGTCGTCAGAGAGTTTGAACCCGTCACCAGAGAAAATCTTGATGCCGTTGTCTTCGGCGGGATTATGGGATGCGGTTATCATCAATCCGACAGCGGCACCCATGGATTTCGTCAGATGGGCAACGGCCGGCGTCGGCATCGGGCCGACCAAATAAACGTGCATTCCCATACTGACCAGACCACTGGTAATGGCGCTTTCCAGCATGTAGCCGGAGAGCCGCGTGTCCTTGCCAATTACAGCACGGCGCGATGCGCTGTCCTCGGCCAGCAACACATGGGCAATCGCCTTGCCCAGCTGCAGCGCCACCTCGGGTGTGATCGGATAACTGTTCGCCTTGCCGCGAATACCATCGGTACCAAATAGTTTTTCGGAATTGCTTGCCATTTTCAAACTGAATTCGGTGATCGGAAAACGTGGAGTCCGAAAGCGGAACCGTATCTTCGGGAAACGGATTAATAAAATTTCATCTTTGCGTCTTGGTCCGACCGTACGGTCGGATCGAAGTCATGCAACCGGTCGCCTCTTCCCAACCGATACCATCATTCCAACGAGACCATCTGGCGATGTATTACGCGGATAACCATAAAAGCCGAGGCGATCGGGCCACATACTGTCCAGATCGAGATAGAGGGTGCTCATGTTACGGTTCTATTTTCTGGCACTCCTGCAAAGGTCTCGGCGATGACTGCGAGGGCGACGTGCAGCCTGGCCGGGAATCATGAGATAGATCGTGTCTAGCGAATATAGGAAACTCTGCTCCACGCCGGCGACATGTCCGGCGATAAAACACACCTGGCATACACCGTGCCGTTGTTGCGCGGCCCAAAAGAGCATCGCCATTTCATCCGGCACCCACCAATCGACGATGAAATTCCCCATGGTGCCGGTCCGCTCGGACATCAAGATCTTTCTTTCTGGTTGGACGACGTTACTGACCTTTCTGGTCTCGTAGAGGTTGGTCTTCTTGTAGATGCCCCACCCAAGGCCCCATTTAAAATCGGTGTCGGCGATGACCGACCCGTAACCGTCGTCGTACAGCGGATCTCAACAGGTGGCCCCGGAAGAACAGCAGCGGTGACGTCGTCCGACGGGCAGCGAACGATGGTTGAATAGAATGGGGATTCCGCGATTTTGCACTGAAGATAGGAATCCAGGCTGTCCCATAGCGTTTCGACGGTGGGGAAAAGCTCTCGACCGCCGGGCGCATAGTGGGACTCATTGTCACTCGCGTACAACAATTGCGCCGTGCCTTGCTGCCTCAAATTGCCGAAACACATCGCCTGGTGTGCCTTCTGCTTGGCGTCCTGCAAGGCCGGCAGCAGCATCGACGCCAGGATGGCAATGATGGCGATCACCACGAGCAGTTCGATCAGGGCAACCCTGATCGAACCTGCTCTCGCCGTCGCTTTCGTCCACTTTGTGGACTTCGTCGCTATGGCGGGATTCGCTACCAGCAATTCGATCAGCGTGAAACGGGATTCAACGCTTGGCAATAGCCGACGGGGAAGGATTGGCCTTTGGAACCGGCGACCCAGCAATTTTATCCTCGTGAAACTTGATTGAAGCCGGCTTGCTCGGCGGTGCGGGTTGCCCCGCATGCGGGGCTGTCTCGTACCCGACCGATAGGGAGAGAGTCCCAAGGCAATCTCGGCTGGCGAAGCCGCAAACTTGGCGAAAGAATCGAATAGCACGAACGCCTTTGTCTTACCAAAGCGGACAGGGATCGCCTGCCGCCTGCCGCCCGCAACGGTGTCCGTCATGACTCTTCGATACATGATCAGAGCTCATTCCTCTTAGTTACTCTGCGAGTTACTACTCAGGCGGATGGTGGACCCGCCTTCGTCCCGCATGCGGGACGAAGGCGCGGCGAGCGATATACGCTGGAGTTAGGAAACCCGTCCAGCGTACATCGCATACTCCCTGTGATCGTATTTGCAAATATTTCGGTTTAGACACAAGTGTGGCGCCCCAGAAATTCTGTACTGATATTCGGCAATGAAAGGTTTTTGTTATCCATCTCGTTTAAATCCATTTCGCCTGGATCGATGTCACCAAAGTAAGGATTGACGAAGTCGAAATCGATCTGCATTCTGCCGGGGTTAGCCCCAGGTTGACAAATGCCAAAATACCGGAATAATTTCCGGGACCGGGCACTAGTGCGGTCACCGGTTGTCGGTGTCACCTTCGGTAATTTCAAACTGGCTGATTTTGACGATGAATCGCTCGTTCAGTTGAAAGAAGAAAAAGCCGGGCATGTCTAGCCGATGGTGCTGGACCCAATAAGGATAGTGAATTGGGCCGGTCGGAAATGCCCGTCCACTCGAAATGGGATAGTGTCGCGAATGTGTGCGACCTGCAGATGATGTTCGCTGTCGGGCGGTAAAAAACGGTCATGCTTTGTCTGCCGTCGATGCCGATGAGAGCCGACGGTGGGCCCGCGATCGCTCCTGTATTTAAGATCGATCTGAAAATCGTCGCGGAGGAGTTTGGGATGGACCAGTTGCATCCAACCGTGCCGTCCCGTGCTCCTGGCCATAAACTTGCCGTCAACGGCTGCTTAATCGATTTCGGGTAGATCACGGACTTCCCACCGCCGCTTGATTTGCTCTTTGTAGCGACCGGGTGGAAACCGAACAAGACGATGGCGAGGCAGCCCAGGCCGATTGCGGTCGAGAGACAGCATCGGAATCTCCAATTCTCTGCCCAACGACGGTATGGGTGCTGATTCATAAAGAAACGCCGGCGTGCGATGTCCAATTATCGCTGTCGGCCTTTATGTAAGTTCATCGCCTATGAATTTGTTTTTACGCGATGTTTTCACAAGGCCAAACATGTTGACCATGGCGATCCGTCAGCCGACGGATCGCATGACTTTGCGTCTTTGCGTCAGCAGCCCGGGCGAAGCCGGTTAACTCGAAACTCGCTCATCATCGATCCGATTCACGATCTCCCGTTGAAGCTGCTGGTGCAATTCGGCATTCTCGCTGCGGTCCGTCTTTACTTCAATGATCATGGAAGCGTCGCCGCTGGCGGCCGCCCTATAGGTACTCGAGAATTCGTCGGTCGTTTGGGGTGCAGAGTACGCAATGCCGAACATGGCAGCGGCGTCTTGAAAAGAGAGGCCGTGGGGCGTTCCGAAGTATCGCTCGAAGAATTCTTCATGACGGGCCACAGGGAGGAACGAAAAGATGCCGCCGCCATCATTATTAATCACGACAATTGTCAGTGGTTGCGTCGTGGCGTTTATCATTGCCAAAGAAGACAGGTCGTGCAATACGGCCAGGTCGCCGATTAACAACGTGACCGGCTGACCAAGCCCACGAGCGAAGCCTGTTGCGGAGGCAATGAGCCCGTCGATACCGCTGGCGCCGCGGTTGGCGGCGACGGCGGCCCGCGCCCCGTCGCCGCACGCAAACATGTCCATGTCACGAATGGGCATGCTGTTGGCCAGAAAGAGACCATGATTGCCGGGAATAAACTTCGCCACGAGTCGTGCTGCCGTGGGTTCACTCACACTGTCGGTTCGCGACAGAACCGACTCGATCACGTCATCTACCGATGCCGAGCAGCGCTGGAGATGATCGAGCAGTTCAGACGGTTCGCGCGTATCGAGGCGATCGCGCAGGGCATCGCAAAATTCCGTAATGCCGCATTCGAGCCGGATGCCGCGTCGGTGACCGGGGTCGTCGCGAACGGGATGATCGGAGACTTGATAATAGACGTCGGCATCGCCTTTGGCGAGGAAGGCCATCAGGCGTTTCGATGTTATCCGACCCCCGATCTGCAGAATCACGCCCGGCTCCCATGTGTCGGCAAGGACGTTGGCGGCGAGCATCTGATCATAATAATGTACGACCGGAGTCTGGACCGTCCCAAGGCGCAGGCCGGAGGTAATGTCGGCGAACACGGGCCAACCGAGTGATTGGCCAAGGGCGAGCACACCGTTTCGCGCCTCGCGCGACCGTAGGGCGCCAACGACGACAAGGCCGGAGGATGCCGAGCCAATGGCGGCGGCCATCTCGGAAAGGGCGCTCTCGGGCGGTTCGGCGACGGGTGGGATCCATCGCGTATGCGGCGCACCGACCTGGGCAGCGCGGGCGGGCGCGCAGCCTTCGCTGCCGGCCGCTGAGCTGCCGGGCCGGCCGGTGGACACCGATGATGGATCGTCCGGCAGAAATGGTTCGCGAAACAGGCAGTTCAGGTGAACCGGTCCCGCCGGGGATCGGCAGGTGCGGTAGAGTGCTTGATCAATGGTCGTACGGATAACGGACGGGTCAATGTCGGCGGTAGGGCAGGGCAGTTCAAAGTACCAGCGCACGTAATCGCCGAAGATCTTGACCTGGTCAATGGTTTGATTGGCGCCGGTGTCCCGGAGTTCTGGCGGTCGGTCCGCGGTCATCAGGAGCATTGGCGTCCGGTCGGTGGCGGCTTCGATCACGGCGGGCAGGTAGTTGGCAGCCGCGGTCCCGGAGGTCGATACAACGAGAGCCGGCCGGCCGTCAGCGCGAGCATGGCCAAGGGCGCAGAACGCCGCACCGCGTTCATCATGATGTACGACCGTTTCGAAACCGGAGTGCAGTGCCACAGCTGCGGTCAGAGGTGTGCATCGGGAACCGGGCGACAGGCAAGCGAAGGTGACGCCGGCTCGATACAGTTCGTCGAGAATGAGTCGTCCCCACTGAAGATTTTGCTTTGCAGCCGTCATCGCCGCGAGATAAAATTCTCGATTTTGTTTTCGATCTCCAGCCATTCTCGTTCGGGGCTGGAGCCGTCGACAATGCCGGCGCCTGAATAGACGACGAGTTCACACTCGTTGACGAGAGCGACCCGGATCGCGGCGGCGAAGTCGGCGGCATCCGGACCGATCCAGCCGACTGGGCCGGCATACCACCCGCGTTCGAAGGGCTCGAGGTGTTTGATTTGTTGCATGGCTTCGGCGGTGGGCACGCCGCCAACTGCCGGCGTGGGGTGTAGCGCGGAGATGATGTCCGCATCCCGGACGGCATCTCTGAGCCTACCGCCACATGCCTGGAATAGATGCTGCACGCGGGACAGCTTCAGAACGGAAACGTCTGCGTCAAGCGTGAAGGAATCGCACAATACCGGCAGCGACTCATGTAGTCGGTTGACAACGAAACGGTGCTCGCATTTATCTTTGTCCGATTCCAGGAGCTCATTCGCCAACTCGACATCATGCGCCGGCGAATCCCCCCGCAAGCGCGTACCGGCGATGGCCTCGCATCTGAAGTCGCGGCCGCAGCGCCAATAGAGGCGCTCGGGGGAGGCGCCGATGAATGCCGGGCCGCCATCGGGCTGAAAACAGAAATGAAAGCAGTGATCTGACTCTGCCTTGAGTTGCTGCAAGATCGTCCACGGATTCAATTTACTCGGGAAGACAAAGGCAGACTTCCGGGCGAGCACGATCTTCTCCAGCATGCCGCTTCGGAGCAGTTCCAACGCCTGCGCCACTCTCTCGTCCCAGCCTTCCCTTCCGGGGCGGTCGCAGCGGCTGATATGCCGGGGCATCGCGAATTCATTCGTATCCTCGAGTATCCGAATTCCATCAAGTTCGGAAAGGAGTTCCTGCGACTGTTCGTAGGGCGATTGCTCGGGATCGACACAGACGTTGCAGACGAACCGCGACAGCCCGTGTTTCCCGATCACCACTTCAAAACGTGGAACTGTAAAGCAATATGTCCCGAACGGCTGCCATTCCGGTTCCTGCGGCGGCGTGTTGGCAAACGACATACCGCCATAAAACCGGAGATCCGGGCAATTGTCATCGAGGTAGTCCGCGATGCCGTCGAACAGGTGCACGGTATCTACCGGTGCCGTACCCTGCAGGCGAATCGCCGAGCCGATGCCGGCCGTAGCGAAGTCGGCATTGCGATCCGACCAGTATACTTTCTGCTTGTGCGGCTGCGACGCCAGCCAGGACAGCGGGTCAAGCGGCTCGATGTCCACGCCGATTCGACGGATCCGCCGGCTGCTGCCGTTGCTATCCGGACCTGGTGTCGCAAAGGCGGCCTTGATACTGTCGGCGAGCCGAGCCTTCTCGGGCGCCGCCACTGGAATGTCGTTAACAAGTGTCACGGGTATCGTCGATGAGGGATTTTAAAATGATTCGGGACAGCATACTGATTCTCTGCTTCTGCGCAGCAGCACGACGCCATCGGGCCACGCCTTACGCCTCACCCTGATAGATGGTTGCGACCCCGAATGTGAGCGGCGTCGCTGTCACGCGGGCGAAGCCGGCAGCCGTCATCAGCGTGATAAAATTGTCGCCGTACGGAAAGGTTTCGACCGTCTGGTTCAAATATTGATACGCGTAACTATCTCCGGAAATAAGGCCGCCGACACGGGGCAGAATGTTGCGAAAATAAAAGAGATACAGACTCCGAAGAAACCGGTTTTCCGGCAATGAGAACTCGAGAATGATAGCATGCCCGCCCTGTTTCAATACCCGGTGCATCTCCTCGAGAGCGTGTGGGACGTCCATGACATTGCGGATACCGAACACAATCGTTGTCGCGTCCACGGACCGATCTTGAAGCGGAATCGCCAGGGCGTCGCCATGAATCAGCAAAATTCGTTGATGCTGACCGCAACGTTTCACTTTCTGCCGTCCGTGCTGCAACATCAGGGCCGACATGTCTATCCCAATCGCTGTGTGGACGGAATCATGCCGGCGACAGAATGCGATCAACTGGTCGGCCGTGCCGGTGGCGACATCGAGAATGGAGTTCTTGTTTGCCCGGCACAACCGCCTGGCAACATTTCGGCGCCACAGGATATCCTGACCGAATGACAAGAGATGGTTCACGAGATCATAGCGGTGGGCGATCCGGTCGAACATACGCCATACTTCCGCCCGGGATGGGGGAGATCGCTCCTTTTCCGTATCGAGAACTGCCGGATCCATGCGACGATGATCTAAAAAAAGTATATCGTATCCCATGGCGCCTGCGAATGCAAAGCCGTCAGCATTGATATTCACCTGTTTGGCATTTGGGACATATCGGAGGATTCCCGCTGGTCGCCAGGGTTTGTAAATGCCTAAACGGCTTCTACTCTACTGTGATTGACTAGTGTCTCGTAACGATTCAGGTGGTACGGCGGGCCCACCCTCCACCTGAGTGGTTACCCTGTCTATTAAACACGTTGCCAATGACCCGCTGGTTTCAAAAGACCATTCGACTCGCCCCCTATCAACGGGGTTTTCACCTGGTGACGGATGAAATCCTGGCCGGGATGCCGGAGTTGCGCGACTTCGAGGTCGGCATTGTCCACGTTTTTATTCACCACACGTCCGCGGGCTTGACGCTGAATGAGAATGCGGACCCAACGGTACGGCAGGATTTCGAGAGCCATTTCAACGTCATGGTGCCGGAGAACGCACCGTACTACCGCCATGACTATGAAGGGTCCGACGACATGCCGGCGCATATCAAGGCCTCACTGCTGGGAAACGCGATAACGGTACCGGTAACCCATGGGCGGCTCAATCTCGGAACTTGGCAGGGCATCTATCTCTGCGAGCACCGGAATCATGCGTCCGCTCGAACCGTGACCGTGACTGTTATGGGGGAGTAAAGGCGAGCGGAACTATTCAGGTTGAGGGTGGACGTTAGGCGGTGGAAGGTGGACAGCGTCTATACCGATATTGGCAAAGGCGATCACCGGGAACAGGCGATATACGGTGGACGGATTTTCTCCTTCCACCGTCCACCTTCTACCTTAACAACCTCCTGAAACTTAATCGTCTTCGCTCGGCTTCGGCGAGGCACGCGAGGACGAAGGACGATACTACCAATACTGAACACCCACCACTCAACACCGCGATCTAACACCCGACTTCGCTCCTGCTGAGCAGGACTTCGTCGGGCTAGCGTCCAAACAGGATAAAGGAAACCATGAGCCGAATCGATGATCGTGCGAATGATGAACTCCGGCCGATGCAATTCCACACCGACTTCCTCGCCAACGCCTTGAGTTCCGTGCTGGTCGAGTGCGGGAAGACACGAATCATATGTGCCGTCTCAGCAGTTCAAGGCGTACCGCGGTGGATGCAGCAGCAGGGTGTCGCCGGCGGTTGGTTGACGAGCGAGTATCAGATGCTGCCGGCTGCCGGCGGCGGGCGGAAACCGCGCGACGTCACGGCGGGGCGGGTCAATGGCCGCGCCCAGGAGATCCAGCGCCTGATCGGACGTTCGCTGCGAGCGATCGTTGATCTGACGAAAGTGGGAAGCAACACCATCTATGTCGATTGCGATGTCATCGATGCCGACGGCGGCACCCGATGCGCATCCATCAACGGGGCCTGCGTAGCGCTGAAACTGGCGTTCAAAAAAATGTTTTTGGAGGAAAGAATCCGGACCATACCGATAGAAAGCAGCGTCGCAGCTGTCAGCGTCGGGATCGTGGACGGCACACCGATGCTGGACCTGTGTTATCCGGAAGATGCCGGCGCGGCGGTCGATTTAAACGTGGTCATGACGAGCGAAAACAAGTTCATCGAGATTCAGGGGACAGCTGAGGAGACGCCATTCTCGCGGGACGAAATGGATGCGATGCTGGCTTTGGCGCAAAAGGGAATTGGAGAAATCGTGACTGAACAGGAAAAGGCGCTGACGGTGAGGGGACAGGATTGAAGCTTGTCGCCGGGCCGCTTTGCAGAAGACCGCCGCTAAGGAGACTATGCCGGGAGAATTCGCGCCGCTGTCGAGTGCGCCGCTTACTGGCGAGTCGGAAGCAGCGGCCATAGAGGGAGGACACGTCATCTTCCGGATGAGGACCTTAATTTAGCGGCACTTTTGGTCCCTCTACCTGCGGACTCCGCAACCGTCAAGGAGCGACCGACACAGGCTTGTTTGGAATGACACACGAAACCAGCCTGATCGAGAACCGGAAAACCCTAATCTTTCATCCTAAATCTTGCGCCATGGATTCTCCCAATGATGCCCCATCGCCCAGAGATCGCTACGCGCCGTACGGGCGCATGTGAGGGTCGATTCAGCAGCATCGAGATCAGGGTTGAAAGATTAAGGATGCTCAGCACGCACGCTGCGATACTGATCCGAACAAATCGCTCCAGCATAACCCGGGATCTCTCTCGTCGAGTCGGGATCGATCTGGGTAGCTGATCTCCACGTTCGGCACATCCCGAGATTGCGGTGCCCGCTCGATAATGCTATTGTATACACGTGCCCAAGTATATTCGAGAAGGACGGCTATAAGTTATTTTTCTGCAGCAACGAGTACAGACGCATCCACGTGCATGTATGCTATGGCGGCGGGGACGCTGTGTTCTACGTCGAGAGCTCCGTCGAGTTGCGAGAGTCGCAGGGCCTGAAGGTCAGAGATCTTTCACGAGCTGAACAACTCGCGCAAGCGCACCAACAACTCATCGTCGAGAAGTGGTATGAGCACCTTGATTAACACTGCACGGACGGCTCGTTTTCGTGATGGCCACATGGTAATCTGCATGGAGAGCGGCACCGAGTTGCGATTTTCGGTCGCGGAGAATCCACGCCTTTAAATGGGCACCCCCGAACAGCTGAACAACATCGAGCTGTCCCCTTTCGGAATCCACTGGCCTGATTTGGATAAAGATCTCTCATTTCAAGGCATCGTAGCGGGAGACTGCGGGCAGTGCCGAACACAAGCATCCAGCTAACGGAGTTCCGCTGCGCTTCAATTTGTATCTGATGCCGACGTTCTCTGAACCGAGCTTCCAAAAAATAATGAAAGAGGATCCAGATAAACCGGTTCCCCTTGAGAGTTTTCCGACGGAGATACAGGCGAGCTTTGTGACCATGGCCCTGGCGGCCCATGGAATTGAGTTTCACACGATCGGGGAGCTTACTGCACAGAATCGATGTGAAGGCCCTGGCTGGGTGAGGATTTTTGTTCGCGCCTGTGATCTACCCAGTGCAAAGGTTGTTCTTGCAGAGTGTCGTGCCAGCGTCACGGAGATTGATTGGTCGCAGGTTGACGTTGGGGGACGCGCACAGTCGATTGACGATATCGAATAATCGAATTTTCGAGGACGACTCACTCGAGCGGTCAGCTTTGTCAGGTAGCGGGTTCCTTCAGGATCGGCGGACATCAGTCCCGTTGGGACGGGACTGATGTGTCCCCGACGGGATCAGCCCGTGGCTGACCGTTCGTAGGTGAAACCGTGGGATTCATTGCCCCGAGTATCCGAAGACTAAACTCCATACAGGCCATGCGGCTTCGCAGCCGCCACCCAGCCTCTCTAACCCCGCTGCTGACGAATCCGCGCGGATGAACTCCGCCACTGCCGACTTCTCCATGTCGTAGCGGGCGACGGCCAGTGCCAATCCCTCCAATTCGTCGTTGGTGCAGGTCAATGCGTGCCCGTTCTCCTCCAAGAACACGAGAGGTGCGAGGACACCAAAACCCGCTTATTGCCGTCGAGAAACGGATGATTGCCGGCTATATGGAATTGTCGGCTATATGGAACAGATAGTGCCGTCAAGTCTTCCCCTGCCGTTTCCGGACACGTCCTTTACATTTGGTTCCAACGACGGAAACCTCTATTCGCTTGACTGCGAAAGCGGCGATAAGCTGTGGGACTACGACATCGGCGTTCCGGTTGCGTCTTCCCCTGCCGTCTCCGGCAACACAGTCTATGTGGCTGCGCTGGATGCCTTTATCCAGGCTGACGACGGGAATGGAGCGAAGGGCGAAAATGCTTAAGATCCCTGTTTCTCGAGTGCTTGCCGAAACTCCCGAGCACAGTCACTTAAGGGCCGATCGAGGGACGGCGCCGGCTCGCGCCCCGGCGCCATCCGTAAGTTGACAAATGCAGGACCAGCCCGCTCGAGTATCGCCGGCAGCTCCCGCGACATGGTCTCGGCGCATTGGAACTCGTGAACTTGCGGGAAGCCTGCGCCATGGGCGAACTGTACCATCGCCGCTTTGCCGGCGCCGGGAATGAGTTGGTTGCCAGTGACTTCGTACGTATTGTTCTCGAGCACAAAGTGCACCAGGTTCGGCGGCGGTGTTTGGCAGATCGTTACCAGGGTGCCGAGCGACATTAGCAGACTGCCGTCGCCGTTCAACACCCAGACCTGGCGTTCCGGCCGGGCCAGCGCGATGCCCATTGCGAAGTCCGCAGCGTGGGCCATGGCACTGCTGACCGAAGCGAAATTCAATGAGCTGTCCGACAACCGTGCCCACGGCGCCGCTGCGGACATGGTCGTGATGACTACGACGTCATGGCGGCGAAGTTCATGGAGCACGGCAAAGCATTCATCGCGAGTCATCATGTCATCAGCACCGCGACAGGCTGACCCAGAGACTGTGCCTCCATGAAAGCCGCCCGTAGTGTTTCTCCCTCTTTGTTCTCCTGCAGGAAGTGATAGGGTAGACCCCAGGCCCGCAGCGTTGGTTCGAAGAGGCTGGCCACACTATCGGGGGTTGGCGTGGACAACGAGCGGTAGCCGCGATAACCGATCAGTGCCGGCAGGGGAACTCCCATGTCGACGGCCGTGCCCCGCAGTGCATCGCCCGCCTCGAGAAACCCGGTATTTTGAATGAGAACGACCGGGCGCTTACCGCCGACCCACAGACCACTCGCGATCGCCCACGCCTCGCCTTCCCGGCACACCGGAACAACGCTCACGGACGGGTCCTCGTTCAATTCGTCGAATATGAATCGGGACATATTGTCGGCGACGCCCACCGCATGGGTGATGTCGAGATCCAGCAATCCGGCAACGATTCGGGTTGAGCGCTCGCGCATTGTGGCTTCGTCGGTGGCCGGTTCCCGTGTAATGATCTTAGGCGGCATGAGGGGGAGGAATGGAGGATTGGAGGATTGAAAGAATGGAATAGTAGAATGGAATAATGAAATGTTGGAATGATGGATACGGCTTCGCCCACTATTTCATCATTCCGTTGCACCATAACTCACCGAATCGGCAATGGGACGCGCAATGAATCGTTCCGTCGTCCTCGTCCTCGACGGTCGATTCGAAAATGAAGACGCGGAAGAGGAGAATTGGCGCCTCTTCGACGGGAGTTTAAGTTGCGCGTTTGTATTCTGGGCTCTCCTGGGATTCGGTGAGGCCTCGATTCCTCCGCCGTTCCAACTCGTCGTCGCTCGCGGTTCCTGTCCACTGGCCGTCGATGTACATTTCGGTGTGTGCCATGGTGGATCCATTTTTGAATTCTCAAGGTGCTCGTGCGCGAGCCAAAGTTCGGTAACATTCTGGATCACGATAGCT
>CAUZRT010000057.1:0-13269 GCA_963582235.1 Lentisphaeria bacterium | reverse complement strand
AGTCGTTGTTATCGCTCACCGCTACAAGTATAACATGAATCAGAGCGCTGCCGCCGACGCCGCCCAGCGTGCAGCCTCTGATGACGCCCACGAAGTCAAAGCGGTCCTGCAGCGCCCAAAACAATCCCCATACGACTCCGCAGGTGACCGCGAGGCAAATCGTTATCGGCCGATTTTCGTCATAACAGCGTCCGATCAGCAGGCCATAGCCGACGCCGATGACGACACCCGCCATGGCGGCGGCGAAATGGGGCCAACGCCGAGGCGCCGATAGTTTATGGTTGCTGTCATGGTGCCGGAGGTTAGCGATTTTCAGTGGCGCACCCTCGGAGCTCTGCGTGACAAACGTAAAATGTAGGTTCGAATATATAAAATGCCTAGTATATTAATTGCACAGGAGGAAGCATTATGCAATACACCCGCATGACCATTAGGGCCCTGTGGATCACACTGATTGCGGCATTTGTGTTTACCGGCACATGCAGCAGCAGCAAAGCAAGTTCGTCCGGGTCCAAGGGCAACTCGACCAAGAGCAACCGTTCGAGCAACGGCCGAACAAAGGCCAAATCTACCAATCCGAAAACGCCGGAAAGGTCTGCTCGGGAAATTGCTCAGGAGTTTTTCAACGCCGGTCTACAACTGCAGAACGAGCAGAAGTACGCGGACGCAATCCAAAAGTACCATACCGCGTTACGCCACGATACAAAGTATGCCGAGTCGTACAATAACATGGCCTATTGCTATCGAAAGCGTAAGATCTACGACAAGGCGGTACAGTACTACAAAGTGGCGATCAACCTGCAGCCGAACATGGCTGAAGCGCACGAATATCTCGGTGAAGCATACGCTGAACTGGCCGCCTCCTCGTTTGCCAAGGCCCGCAAATATTTGCGGAGCGCGGAAAAGGAGCTCAAGATACTTCAGGGGCTAAACGTCGAGCAGGCCGCCGAGGTGGAGCGCTATATCGAGAAGGCCCGAACGTACATGGAAAAATAAATCGCGCTACCGAATTGAGATTTATTTCGTATATTACCGCCTTGTTTTTGCGGAGTCCGCAAAAACAAGGCGCGTCGCAGACAACACGTTATCGTTCACTTATTCGTTCATTAATCGACGACCCACGATGCGGTTTTCGATTAAGTGAATCCGCCAGCCGGCGGATGAACGACGACGGTTCACATCGACAACGCTTTGCCGATATGCCTTAAGTAAGCGCATAGAGATAGACGGAGGCACCATAATCAGAGTGCTGGCATTAAACGCGGATCGTCCAGGCTGTTGGCTGATGTGCGCGATGGCGCTGATGGCCGGAATCGTGTCGGGGTGCCGAACCACGGAACTGGGCCAGCTGGGCAAGGAACCGAAGTCCATCGTCCATTATGATGGTGCCAAAGCATTGCATATGGCGGCGAACCATCGGCAGGCGGCCATGGAGTTCGAAAGGTTTCTGAGTCGCAACAGCAAGAGCCCCCTGGCGCCGGCGGCCCGCTACTACCTTGCCCGCAGCTACCAGGCCATGAACGATTTTGGTCCGGCGCGCACGAATTTCCAGGAGCTTCTCGATAATTACGACACCGGGATCTGGGTTGATCTGGCCCGCTGGGAACTGAAAAAAATCGACGCTTCAAAGATTATCAGGCCGGCGGGGACGGCTCAGAAATGAGAGGAGCACGACCACGGGAAAAAGACAAAGCCCCGGCCGCAAGCAGCCGGGGCTTTGTCGTATCGGGCCCGGTAAGGAGACACGTCAGGCTAATTTAGTAACCCATGCCGCCACCCGGGGACGGCGCGGCCGAGGGTTTCTCCTTTTCGGGAATTTCGGTGACCAGGCACTCGGTGGTTAACATCAGACCGGCAATCGAGGCGGCGTTCTGCAATGCCGAGCGCGTCACCTTGGTGGGATCGATGATGCCGGCTTTGAGCATGTCGACATAGTCTCCGGTCATCACGTCAAAGCCCTCGTTTTTTTTGCACCCTTCGACTTCGCGGACAATGATCGAGCCCTCGAGCCCGGCATTGTTCGCCAGTTGCCGCAGCGGTTCGCTAAGGGCACTGCCGACGATATCGAGGCCGATTTTTTCCTCGCCCTTGATTTTTCCTCTGATCTTTTCGAGGGCCGATCCGGCACGCATAAGAGCGACCCCGCCACCGGGGACAATACCTTCCTCGACGGCAGCGCGAGTGGCGTGGAGTGCATCCTCGACACGCGCCTTCTTTTCTTTCATTTCCGTCTCGGTGGCGGCACCGACATTGATGACGGCAACGCCGCCGGCGAGCTTAGCCAGGCGCTCCTGGAGCTTTTCGCTATCATAGTCCGAGGTGGTCTCCTCGATCTGTCGGCGAATCTGATTGACGCGCCCGGTGATCGCGCCATGGCCGCCGCCGCCCTCGACAATCGTTGTGTTCTCCTTGTCGACGGAGATGCGCTTGGCCTTGCCGAGCTGATCAACGGTAACATTCTCGAGCTTGATACCGAGATCCTCGGTGATGCAGGTGCCGCCCGTGAGAACGGCAATGTCCTCAAGCATCGCTGTGCGACGGTCGCCGAAACCCGGCGCCTTTACCGCGCAGCAGTTCAGCGTGCCGCGCAGTTTGTTGACGACCAGCGTCGCCAGTGCCTCGCCCTCGATGTCTTCGGCAATGATCAGAAACGGCTTGCCCTGCTTCGAAACCATCTGCAGAAGCGGTAGAAAATCCTGAAGATTGCTGATTTTCTTTTCGTGAATAAGAATCAGGCAATCCTCGAGCACCGCACCCATGGACTCATTGTCAGTGACGAAATAGGGGGACAGATAGCCCTTGTCGAACTGCATGCCCTCGACAACTTCCATAGTCGTCTCGATGCTCTTGGCTTCTTCCACAGTGATCGTGCCGTCCTTGCCGACCTTATCCATGGCATCAGCGATGATCTTACCGATCGTTTGATCGCCATTGGCGGAAATTCCGGCTACCTGCGCGATCTGGCTGCGGTCTTCGACCGACTCACTGAGGTTCCCAAGTTCCTCTACGATGGCCTCGACGCCCTTGTCGATACCGCGTTTCAGGCTCATGGGATTGGCGCCGGAGGTGACATTTTTCATGCCCTTCCGGAAAATCGCCTCGGCGAGAACCGTGGCTGTTGTCGTGCCGTCTCCGGCCACGTCCGACGTTTTGCTCGCCACCTCACGGACCATCTGCGCGCCCATATTTTCGTGCGCCTGCTCCAGTTCGATTTCCTTTGCCACCGTGACCCCGTCTTTGGTGACCGTCGGTGAGCCGAACTTTTTATCCAGGACGACGTTGCGTCCCTTTGGGCCAAGCGTGGCCTTGACCGCCTTGCTCAGTTTCTCTACGCCCGTCATCAGTAGTTTGCGGGCGTCTTCATTGAAACAAATATCCTTAGCTGCCATAAATCATTTCTCCCTTTGTGAGGTGTTATTCCCGTTGTCTGTGCTTTACTAGCGCCGTGGTGGCGAGCCTAGCCGATGATTGCGAGGATGTCGTCGCTGTTGACTATCCTATAATCCTCATCATCCAGTCGCACCTCGGTGCCGCCATATTTGGCGGTTAACACAAGGTCGCCGGCTTTGACATCGAACTCGATCTTTTCCCCGTTTTCATCGACCTTACCCGTGCCGAGCGCGATGACCTTGGCTTCCTGTGGCTTTTCTTTGGCACTGTCGGGAATGACGATGCCGCCCTTGATCTGTTCTTCCATGTCTTCGACCGCCTCAATGAGGACGCGATCGCCGAGGGGCTTGATCTTCATCCTTGCCTCCTTGTGGTTGTTGGATGTTGTCAGGGATTGAGAGATAATTCTGAAACTGAGCCACTATTACAGCATAGCTGATACCAAAGATAGCGGTCATAGTGCATAACTTATTGCAAACAAGTATATAACGAATATCCGGAGATTTGCGATCGTGTGCCTGCGGTACACACCTGCGTCACACCTGTGGCGGCGTCCGTGCCGATTGGCGAGTCCGGGCCCCGTGGATGCGAAAAAGGGGTCGGGCGATACTGCCTTAAGGCTGTGCCGGCACGGCAATGGGGCTTTGGCGACCGTTGTGACACGGCGCCCAGGCTCCATGCCGACGTCATTTCGCGGTCACCGGCGCAAAGGCAGTGACCGTTAGACTGCCCGTCCGGTTTTCGTCCTTCCTACTATGTCACAGTGGCGATGACGCACTGCGTCATGATGGCGCACAAGTTCGGGTGGTTTTTTTACGGATCTTCCCGGGAAGATCCGTAAAACAAAAAAAACCGCCATCGCGTGCGGCGATGGCGGCTGTATTCTTACGAACAACAGGGCGGACAGCGAAACTTGCCGGTCCGTCTGCATGTATGATGGTGCCGGTTTTACGGTTTCAGAGACTCAGGCCAGCGCCGTTCGGGACCTTTCAACGAGCGCATCAAAGGCGCCCGGATCGTTGACCGCCATGTCGGCCAGAACCTTGCGGTTCAACTCAATACCGGCCTTTTTGAGCCCCTGAATGAAGCGGCTGTAAAGCATGCCCTTGGCGCGGCAGGCGATATTAATGCGGACCGTCCACAGCCGGCGATATTGGCGCTTCTTTTGCTTGCGGCCGATATAGGCCATCTGATTGGCACGATCCACGGCATCATATGCCGTGCGTATCTGCTTGCTACGCGGCCCGTAGAAACCGCGGGCTCGTTTCAAGATTCGCTTGCGCCGTTTGCGCGACGCTGGATTTGTTCGTGTTCGCGACATTTTAGTCCCTCACTTTCGACTCACCTTTTGGCGGCTTTCGCGTGCCGCCACGCCCGGAAGGCACGATGCGGCACCGGGGGGGGCGGCGCACGAAAATCGGACCGGCGTTCCTCAGCGGCCATCAACCCGCCTCATGGGAGTGCGGCCTGAATGCGCTTGATTTCGGTCTTCTTGACGATTGCCGATTGACGCAGGCGCCGCTTGCGCTTGGCGTTCTTCTTCCTTTTCAAATGCCGAGCGCCGGCGCGGAAATGGATATATTTGCCGGTTCCCGTCTTTTTAAATCGCTTCGCTGCGCTTTTACGTGTCTTTAATTTAGGCATACGTTCAGTCCGGATTCGAGTTCGGTATGGACAAAGTCTTGCGGTCAGGATGCGATCAGGTTCGGGGAGCGCTCATCGCTGCCGGCAGCCGGCGCCGCCAACCGTTGCTGATCCCCGCAGCCGCCGAAAAAAGAGAAAGCGATCATCCCATGTTACAACAACTCACGGGACAATCGCCGGTAACCGAGGGCAATTGACCGGGAACTCACGAAACGACGACACCCAAAATAATATCGTCCCGCGAAGGCGGGACGATATTATTTTTACGCGAGCCCTTACTTGTGAGTGCCGGGCGTGATCATCATTGTCAGGGATCGACCGATCATCCGCGGCCGCGACTCGGCCGTGCCGGTTGCCTTGATGGCGTTGGCAACGCGGTCCATCAACTCGAGACCTTTTTCACGCCTAGCCATCTCGCGGCCGCGGAAAAACAAAGACACCTTGACACGGAACCCCTTGCCGAGAAACTGCAGTATGCGCTCGACCTTGATCTGGTAGTCATGGGGGTCGATGTTGGCGTGGAACTTGATCTCTTTGTTTTTCTGCGTCGTCTGCTTCTTGCGTTGATCCCGCGCCCGTCGTTTCCTTTCGTACAGGAACTTGCCGAAATTCATAATTCGGCAGACCGGCGGATCGGTCTGGTCCGACACGAGGACAAGGTCCATGGCCGAATCGGCGGCTTTGGCGAAAGCCTTATCAAGCGGTAGGATGCCGGCCTGTTGGTTGTCCGCATCGATCAACCGTACTTCCCGCCCCTTGATTGCAGGATCATTTTCTCTCACGATCCGGGAAATCTGCACATCCTCCCTATTGAGTGTTTTCGTTCAGCCCCAACGACCATAAGGTATGATGGTCGTCTCGTATTCATTCGAAATAATTTCCAAAAGTGTACTGTATAATCGTCGGCACAGAAATGAAAGCCGTACCACCCTATTTTTTTTCGGCAATTTCCTCGAGTATCCGATCACAGACATCATCGATCTTCATCGTTCCGATGTCGCCTTCGCCGCGCACCCGCACGGCGACCTCCCCATTCGCCACCTCGCGGTCGCCGACGACCAGTATGTAGGGGACACGATCGTTACGGGCCTTGCGGATCTTGGCCCCGATTTTTTCGTTGCGTAAGTCGGCGTCGGCCCGCATCGATCTTTCATTCAGCATGTCGCGAACATTTGCCGCATACTCATTGTGATTGTCGGTGATGGTCAGAACGCGCACCTGCTGTGGCGCTAGCCAAAGCGGAAAGGCACCGGCGTAATGCTCGATAAGAATGCCGAAAAATCGCTCCAGCGAACCCAGCAATGCGCGGTGGACCATGTACGGGCGGTGTTTCTCACCGTCTTCGCCGATATATGAGAGGTCGAACCGTTCGGGCAGATTAAAATCGAACTGGATGGTGGTTGTCTGCCACTCGCGGCCGAGGGCGTCCTTGATTTTTAGGTCGATCTTCGGCCCGTAGAAGGCGCCGCCGCCGATGTCTGTTTCGCACTCGAGTCCGGCATGGTCAACGGCGCTTTCGAGGGACTTGGTGGCCCGCGCCCACTGGGCTTCATCACCGACGGCCTTGGCCGGGCGTGTTGCCAGATAGGCCTTGACGTCGCTGAAGCCGAACGATTCCCACATGTAGAGGCTGAAGCGCAGGGCCTCCTGGATTTCGTCGGCGATCTGATCCGGCGTACAGAAGATGTGGGCATCATCCTGGGTGAAGCCGCGCACGCGCATCAGGCCATGGACAACCCCGCTTTTTTCGTAACGGTAGACCGTCCCCAACTCACCCCAGCGCAGCGGCAGCTCCCGGTATGACCGATTTCGGGTTTGAAAAATCTTGATATGAAACGGGCAGTTCATCGGTTTCACGTAATAGTCGCGCTCGTCGATGTTCATCGGCGAGTACATCATTTCGCGATAGAGATCCAGATGTCCGCTCGTTTGCCATAGATCCGAATACCCCATATGAGGCGTGTAGAGGAGCTCGTAGCCGTTCTTATAATGCTCCTCGCGCCAGAACGTTTCGATGGTGTTGCGGATGCGCCCGCCGTTCGGGTGCCAGAGAATGAGACCGGGACCGACGTCATCACTGATACTGAACAGATCGAGCTCCTTGGCTAGGCGCCGGTGATCGCGTTTCTTGGCTTCCTCGATCTTATTGAGATAGACCCGCATCTCCTTGTCGCTGGCAAACGCCGTCCCGTATATGCGCTGCAGCATCGGATTGTTCTCATTACCGCGGTAATAAGAACCGGCCACCGACAAAAGCTTGAAGGCGCCGATTTTATCTGTGCCTTCGACATGGGGCCCGCGGCACAGATCGGTGAACTCGCCGCACGTGTAGAAGGTGATCCTGTCACCATCGGGAATGTCCGCCAGTCGCTCGACCTTGTAATTCTGATCACGTTTCGAAAGCTGAGACTCGGCCTGCTCGCGCGTCAATTCCTCGCAGACAAACGGGTCCGCGGCTTTCGTCAGCCGTTTCATTTTCTCTTCGATTCGCGGCAGGTCCTCGGGCACTAGGCGATGCTTGAGGTCGAAGTCGTAGTAAAACCCTTCGTCTGTCGGTGGTCCGATATCGAACTTGACGTCCTCAAAAAGTTGCTGCACGGCATAGGCCATCAAATGCGCCGCGCTGTGGCGCCGGCAATACAGGTCATCGGTCAACATCGGTGCCTGCCTTTGTTACAATGGGTGATTATGTCTTGTTCTCTTCGCGTCTGTTCCGTTGCTTGACGAACTTCGAATCCGCCTGGTTGGCGGACCGAACGCCGAAGGGCGGAGCACTGCCGCTGTCCGGTTCCGGTCTCCTTCGGTCCTTCGACGTTCTGAGTTCGGCGTTCTGAGTTCGACGTTCAGGTCCCTTTTCCGTCCATCCCGGAATCGCGCCATGCCATCCTGCCGAGAGATCACACGCGAACCCACATCATAGCCGTCAGTCATATAGCCGCTGGGACCCGCCTTCGCTCGGCTACGGCGCGGCAAGCATGCCCGACGGGGTTTATGACCACGGTAAACAAACCGACCGAATGTTTGCCAACTACCGTTGCCCGGTGACAAGCAAACCAATACAATAGCAGAGCTTTAGTCTGAGGCCAACCCCAGTGTTTTTTGGCCGTCTCCGGTTCGTGTCCGCATATGCCGTATCAGATTTGCCAACCTGCACCGATCATTCGTGCACGGGTGGCGGCACCCGATTTCATCCGATTGCAAAACGGGTGACACGCTCTATAGTTTTTTTCATTGTGGTACCGATACCGCACGTCGCGTCCCCATCGTCTAGAGGCCTAGGACACCGGGTTCTCATCCCGGCAACACCGGTTCGAATCCGGTTGGGGATGCCATTCTCCATAATATTTTTAATTACCGTTAGTTACGACATATTTTAACCCACCTGTGACCTGGTTGTGACAAAGGCGGAAAACCAGTCACAGGAGGGCGCGGGAATGGACACGCGGCATCTTCGCAGGCGCGGAAATGTGTGGTGGGCGGATTTTGTTTTCACGGAAAAGGTCGACGGCGAGCTGTGCGGCAAGCGCTGTCGATTCACTCTCGAAACTTCCTAATTCAAGGCAGTGGCGGACTTCCGGGATCGCCACTGCCTGCCGTTGATCGGTGAGATCCGAGACTTGGATATACTCGCGAATCTCGCCGGAATGGTACTCCGCGTGGCCGACAGGGCGACGCAGGCGGCGATCGATTTAGCCGCGGCTGCCGACGTCACCATCGCCGACGCGGCCAATGATTCGCCGGCAAGCTCGAACCTTACTCGCCGATCCCTTGCCGACAAGTTCATCACCGCAATGGAAGCGAATAACGATTACTCGCGGTCAACCATCCAGAAGTACACCGGGACCATGCGGACGCTGTGTGCAATTCTCGGTGATGCGGCGGACCCGGAGAAAGTCAGTGATACCGAATATCAGGGACTACCGGGACCGAATGTGTAAGCTGCCCGTCGGATGCTTCAAAGGGCCGGACCCCGACGTGATGATGCCGGCAGCCGACGGCCAGCAGAAGATGTCAGCATCCGCGGTAAAGACTCACCTGCAGATCATCCAGGGGGTTTTTACGTGGGTTATCGCGGAGTCCCATCTGAATCGGAAGAACATTTTAACACGGTAAGGTAATGAAGCATCAACCGCTGCCTGATGGCTCGGCGAGGTCCACTTCGAACATCGAATTTGGAGTCCCGTGATGCAAACAAGTTCTTCCCAACGTGTAGGTCACGGGCGGCAATCAGCCGTTCCGTGCACCTGATTGTTGGGCCACGATCTTCTTAATCCCCAAGCTCACTGATTTAGCCTCAAAGCCCAAAAACACAATGCGCAATATTTACTCCCGTTTTTCCTGCCTCCGGTCACGCAAGGTGGCCGGAGGCAGGAAAAACGGGAGCATAAATTGCACGTTGTTCACAGAATTCGGTGAGGCCTGATGCACGGATTCCTTGGGATTGGAAAGGGGTGTTCATGATCGCCACGTCTAGCCACGAAAGCAAGAATTCCGCCACCCACGTGACCCCTTATATTTTTGCTCTGATTCTGGCGGCAACAGTACCGTACGTCAATGCCTTGACGAACGGATTTATATGGCTGGATCGTCCGGAGATTCTCGAAGGTCGTCTGTTGATCGATTCCTTGTCCGAATTAATACATGCCGCTTGGTACAATGATAATAATTATTCCGGCTACCACCGCCCAATTTACAACGCCATCCATTCGTTCGATTATTTGATATGGAAAGAAAACCCGATTGGCTATCACCTAAGCAGCGTGGTGTTACACATGCTGAATGTGATCCTGATATATTACCTGTTGTCGAAGCTAACGAGCCGAACTCATATTTCTTTTTATGTTGCTCTATTTTGGGGTCTGCATCCAGTAAATACGGCCGCGGTGTCACTAATTCACAGCAAGGCGGATTTGCTCGTTACATTTTTTTCACTCGGATCGTTCATTGTCTCGTTCCTTTACGTACAACACAACCGCAAAACAATGGCAGCTTGGTGCTTGCCTATTCTGGCGGGAATTCTGTATCTGTTGGCACTTCTGTCAAAGGAAACCGCGCTTATTTGCCCGCTAGTTCTCGTAATAATCCTCTTATCACGTGAGAAGAAGTCGGATGTATGCCCCGCGGCGGGAAACTCGTATGCCTTGCTACTCGTGGTATTCGGTGTTGTAACCATTGCCTATATACTGCACAGACTGTTAGTGATTTCTTTCGACACCCCGGAGAATAAAATGCCACTGTTGGATCGAATGCTAACCTTTATCCCCGTGTACCTTGCCTATATGACAAAATCTTTGTCAACGATAGAGCTCACAACAAATGACGCCGTTCTCATTTGGCGGTATTACGGAATGATCTTCCCAATAATGCTCCTGGTTCTTCTGATTGTCTTGGCGGCTCAGATTCTTGTTGCTATCAAGAACCCGAAATGTTTGCCGGGAATCCTTTGGTTTAATCTGTACTTACTTCCCGTTGCCCAAGTATTTCCGATTTTACACTTTCGCGCGGATCGGTTTCTTTACATTCCCAGTATTGGGTTAATTTGGGCGACTGTCGTTTTCGTGGAAGACATGGCCGCGCGATTTCGGAATAAAAACTTCGGCGGCGTCATATTCCGGTCACTTCAACTCCTGGTGCTCGTGATTGCAGGATATTTCTTTATTCGTATCTGGGAGCGCAACAAAGATTTCAAACATGACGACGTTTTTTTCGAAGAACTTACTGCGAAACACCCGGAGTGCCGGGAAGCCCATTCCTTCCTGGCCTTGGAATATCTTTCACGAGAGGAGTTCGAAAGAGCGGCGGTTGCTTTTCAGAAAGCGTTGTCGAAAGACGAGCGGTTTTACTCGTACGTGAATTATGATGATGTCGAAGGAAACTATGCTGTGTTGCTGTTGCGGAAAGGGAAATACCAGGAGGCGTATGGCATATTAAACGCCTTGCTCGCGCGAGTGTCCGAGGCGAATCCGGAGGTGTACTTCAATATCGGGGTTTGTTGTCTAAAAATCGGCAAATACGGTGAAGCGTACGGACACTTTCGACGTTACCTGGAAGTAATGCCAAACAACGCGGATGCTCTCTTCCTGCTGGGCAAGAGCTCGATTGCGTTAGGCCGGCTCCAAGACGCGCAGAATGCGTTCAAACAATATCTAAAGGTGGTTCCAAGCGCCGGTGACAGGGAATACGTGGAGCAGTTCCTAAGGAGCCTTAAGGAAGTCGACGCGGCGAGCCCGTGAATCGGGGGGGGCGTTATCGGACACATCGCTATTTCTGTATCGGGTCGATCTGCTTCAGCGATACATCAATCAAGTAGCCGTGGAGTGCGGATTGCCGTCGATAGTTTTCGATTGCTTCATCGGTGCAACTTCGTACCAGTATCCGCGGCCTCTGGAGAAAGGGGCCCTTCAGCCTGAAACAACGATGATATCCCTTAATTGCCGACAGGAAGGTGCCCAGTTCAAATCGATAGCCGTTGAGCGTGCCGCCCTGGACGGCGAATCCCCACTGCTGCTTGAATCCCGGGATAAATATTCCGTGGCAGTAGATGAATCCTTCCTCGATCGGCATCTCCCCTTCGCCGCCGGCACCGAGGATTTGCCAGGATGGGTCGCCGTCCCCCGCCTGCTTGAGCAGGAACAGCAGCACGCGCTGCCCCGGGTGATAACTCATCCAACGAGCGTTGCCGCTCCAGTCGACGAATTGTCGCACTTCGATACGCTCCGGGGGTGCGTTGCCCCGGATCACCTCCAGGACTTTTAATTGGAAGGTTTCCTCCTGTACCTCGATAATCGTCCCGCAGACAAGGAGGTCTGAGCCGACGACGAGCTCATGGAGGGGCATCGGTTCGTAATCGGCGTTGGTTGGACCACAGGCCAGCATCAGCAAAGCAAGAATGCACCCGGACCGGAGGGCCAGCGAAACTCTAAAGCCAATCCCGATCATCTCTGATGAATCCTTATGAAAGCGCTTCTTGACGGTTTCCATCTGGTCGTAAAGTAGGGCAGGTGAGAGTAATCGACAACCCTAAACAGCTCGAAAGTTGTAATAAGCTACTGGATTTGGCAGAAAAAAACTCCCCACAGCAGTGGCTCCGACTATGGGGAGCTGGGTTTGTTTCACTTGAACCGAGGATTCCCGGTCATGCCTGACCCCTGGAGCGTGCAACAACCAGTCGACCCCGCCGAATGGCGATCGTCGCGGTGGTCAGCAGCAGCAGAATCAGGATGATCATGCCCCATTCGGAGACGGTCGGGACACCGGGCTCGAACGGGTCCGGGACGCCATTTTTGTTTTCGTCCACAAGAGTTCCCTCGAGGATCTCGATGCCGTCGTCGACGCCGTTTTCGTTGAAATCCGGTTTTTGGCCTGGGACCTGGAAAAACAAGTGGGTGTCCAGCGGTCCCTGCTCCATCTGTCTGGTAGCGGGATTAAAAAACGTGGCATTGGGATCGGTGACTGTCATCTCGACATAGATCCGCGCCGAAGGGAAGAGACTCACCTGGGTCCCCTCCGGACAGTATTCGACGTCAAAGCCCTCGGCGTCGAATGGGCCTATTGGATCCCCTGTTTTTCTGCAATCCGGGTTTCGAACCAGCAACATCTCGACGATTCGGCCTTCGCGCAGCGCACCGACTAAAAGCTCCCCGCTCTCATTGAGGACGGTTGTCTGTCCGCGAACCTCATCTTTCCACGGCCGGATCTCTCGTCCCTGGGCGTCCACCAGCTTACCTTCCTGAACCATCTGGTCGATCGGAACCGTCCGGGGCAGACGACGGACCCTGGCCGGGGAGAGAAGTAGCGGACCGTTTTTCTCAAAGTCAAAGTTGAAAAGGGAGATGTTTAAATTTCCCGTCGCGGCATCGAAAGTAGAAGAGACATCGTAGCCGGGGACCCGAGGCTTCAGCGCAAGGGCCGACCCGCCGCTCGTAAACTCGGTGTCACGGACGATGTTATTTTTGTCGATGCTCACGCCGACGTGAAAGTCAATGCCGGCAGGCACGACGCCGGCGGCGCCATTGTTCCAGGCCTTGGGGGTAGTGAATTCAATCTTGAACCGGTTGTAATTCGTGCCCTGATGCGTCTCCGCCCCGTCAGCGCTGATCGAGACATCGCTCCACGGGCTCAAACCGCCCGTGTACATCGAGGTTTTGCTGGGGGTCCCGTCCGCCGGGAGCACCAGCACGATGATGTTAAAGCCGTCCGCATCAGTGCTGTTGGGGTTGACGAAGCACCAATTGG
>CAUZRT010000056.1:0-13289 GCA_963582235.1 Lentisphaeria bacterium | reverse complement strand
GTGCCTGGGCGCCTGGCAGCCGGCCGACGAGGGAGTTGTAAAATGCCAATTGGTTGGGATGATTGCGAACGTTCCAGCTGATTACGGGAAGAAAAACAAGAAGGATGGCGATGGTTGTCCAGAGATTTCTGCGCGGCTGAAGATGGGCAAACAGGCGCCGCATCGATTGGACAGAGTCGACAACCGTTCGCGCCAGGTTCAGGAGCGCGGCGGCCCCGATGCCGCTGATCAGGCTGATGGCCGGGACGATTTCGAGCCAGTGGCGGATGGCGTCGTAATCGAATGCTTTCGGCACGGAGACGCGCAGGACCGGAACGATCAGCCAGAGCAGCAGGAGCCCGTGCAATTCGTGCAGCCGTCGGTTGCGAACGGTTTCGACACCGATCTGCACGATACCGAAGAAGAGCAGCACCATGACCGGGATCGGCATGGTCGTTATGGCGTTGATCAGCGGCATGATCTCCCATTTGTTCGTGCCGCGTCCGCCCCAATACATCAAGTACCGAACGTGGAGTTTGAGGTTCTCGGGAAAGTCGAGAAAGAGGTAAGGCCAAAGCAGGAACATGACGATCACCGCAACCACCGGAAATAGGAGAATTGCCACCCCGACTTTTCCTGGAACGAGCGGCTGCTCTTCGCGAAATCGCTGAAAGAGGACGACGAGATACCACGGCCCGAGAATGAACGGCAGGAAGAGGGCGTTGGCCTTTGTCGCCAGGGCAACACCCCAGAGGCAGCCGCCGGCGAGCAGCAGTTTCCAGCGGTTCGAGAGGATGGCGCCATGAACAAGAATGATAAGCAGCGAGAAGATGACCGTGCTGGGAACGTCCTTGAGATTGTTGTGCAGATGTGCCCAGAACCGCGGATAGGTTATAAGACAGAGGATGGCAGTGACCGCTGGCCAGCGGCCGAGTGTGTGAAGGGCGAATCGATACAGAAAGAGAACGAGAACGCCGACGTAGACGACAAGGATCGCGTGATGCGCGTCAAAAGGATCCATCAGCCGCAACAGCGTGAAGAGCGCATATTTGCTCAGGCTCGATGTGGTGACGCCGACGGGCCAGACCTGATACGGGTTGTCCCTCGAGTATTGCGAATGCAGAAAGAAGTTCGGGTGATCGTCCTGGTCATAGATACGGATATCATCGCGACTGAAATCGAGAAAATCTGAGTCCAGGCTCGTGAAAAAGTAGAAGAACTTGTCGCCGATATGATATTCATAGACATCCCAGGTTATACCATAATCGGATAGGGTCGCAAGGGTAACGACGCTGAAGACGGTCAGCACGATGGCAAGGAACACGGCATCGAATCGCAGCCGCCGGCGGATCGTTGGGATGGCTGTTGCGGCTGTGGGTGAATTTTCTTCTGTCGTTGTCATGAACGGTCCTTCGGCGATGGCATAAGATCGTAGAAGGCCCCTTACAATTCAACGTCGTCGATGCCCCGAGTTCGCCGCGGTCATCTAAATCGCTTTCATGAGTAACCCTTCGCCAATTTGTCGAGATACTCCTGCCATTCGACCGGGACCATGAACTGCTTTTTGCTGTTGCATTGCAGGCAGCACGGCACAACGTTGCTTCTCGTAGACTTGCCGCCGCGAATGATCGGGACAATGTGATCCATTGTCAATTCTCTCGGTGGAAACCGATTTTTGCAGTAGTAGCACTGCCCGCGGCTGCGTTTATTTTTCCACCATTGCGAACGGCGCAGTTCCCGGGCTTTGCCCTTTTCCCGCTTGACGTGTTCATCATCTGCGGGTATGAATTCGAGATCGGTATTTTCCATTTCCAGCGATTCCGGCTGAACCAATTCGGCACTAAATTGTCTAAGGAATGCGGCGATACGGAGGTTCGCGGGCCCTGCGCCTGTGCGGAGAATAACTCTCCTTGCGGATGCCGTCAATACCGGTACTGTCCCTTCGGAAAGTCGGATCAGCCGTGGCTGAACGAACTCGAGGGCACAGGAATTTCTATTTTTTTTACACCCAGCAGCGATCGACTCGTAATCGATCTGTATTCGAACATCGATTACGAATGGCGGCATCAATAAGCTCCGGCGCAGCCGGTTAAGCTCAGGGCCTTGCAAGCGAGGCGTGACAACGCAATCTCCTATCTCACAGGGGACCGGTAATTCGCCGTGCGTCTCGCTTATAACGGTCTGTCGGCGGCAGGCTGATCCCGTGAGGGACGTTGTCCCGTTCCGACGGGACTCACGTCCGCCGAGGCGGATCGCACCAAAGGCAGACCCACCTCTGGCGGGAAACTTTGCAGCCGGGGACGCTTGCCCTCCAAAGTGGCGATTGCAATCAACCGGTCCCTCAGCACCAATCCTCAGAGGAATTACCCATGCATAGGATCCTGTTTTCCATTACTGTGGGCGCTATGCTGGTTCTGGGATGCTCCAGCGACCATCGGACCGACACCGTCAATCGGAATCCGAATGGGAGTGTTGAAGATGCCGCAACAACGTATGACGCGACCGCCGTAACGGGCAATTCGGAGCAGCGCACCGGCCAGCCGGAGGTCGTGAAGACCGACGAAGAATGGCGGCAGCTGTTGACGCGGGAGCAGTACCGCATTACGCGGCAGAAGGGAACCGAGCGCGCTTTCTCCGGCAAGTACTGGAAGACAAAGGACCCGGGGCATTACAAATGTGTCTGCTGCGGCAATCTACTTTTCGACGCCAACACGAAGTTCAAATCCGGAACGGGTTGGCCGAGCTTCACGAAGCCGATTGCCGAAGCGAACGTCGCGACGTTCGCTGACCGAAGCTACGGCATGATTCGCACAGAAGTCCTGTGCCAGCGTTGCGACGCGCATTTGGGTCACGTTTTCAACGACGGACCGGCGCCGACCCGTCTTCGGTACTGCATCAATTCGGCGGCATTGGACCTCGCCAAGAGCGACGACCAGTAACAGCTGCTGGCTTTACTAGTGTCCTGAGTCTTAATCAGTGTCTGACCGACAACCCCTCGGCGGCGGCCCGGTGCGAGGAGTCTCCGCCGCGAATCGGGAAATCGCTTTTTCCGATTCCTGACCCCCACGAACCCGCATGCGGGTTCGTGGGGGCGCCAAGTCGAGAAACCCTCGGTTCCATCCGAAACGCGGCAACTTTCATTCCGTACGACGATTTCGGACTTTGGATTCAATATTTTGCATTGCATTTTTGAGGCGGTAGATTATCGCCGACTCGACTGCCTTTAGTCATGATACACGCCTCCCGTATTCTCACCGAATCTGTGGCTTCGGCCACTCTCGCCGATGTTTCGAGGAGTCAATTCCCGTTGGCGGATGGATTCGCTGAAAACCTGCACTTCCTTATGCGCGGCCGTCAACCGGTGACACCATGGCGGAACTCTCGGAATCCGGGCGTTTGAAGAAGGAGCTGACGCTCTTCCATTTATTCGCTATCGCTACCGGCGCGACGCTGAGCTCCGGATTTTTTCTACTGCCCGGGCTGGCCGCCGCCCAGGCCGGCCCGGCGACAGTGCTCTGTTACCTCATTGCCGCCGTGTTCCTTGTACCCGGCGTTTTCAGCATGGCCGAACTCTCAACGGCAATGCCCCGAGCTGGCGGCATATACTATTATCTGGATCGGAGCATGGGGCCGGTGATGGGGACGATCGGCGGTATCGGCACCTGGGTCGCGCTCTCCTTCAAGGGCGCCTTTGCCCTGATCGGCGTGGGCGCCTATCTCAGCCTCCTGGTTCCAGACATACCGATGAGGCCCCTGGCCATATTTTTCGCTGTGCTGTTCGGCGTCCTCAATCTGGGGGGGGCCAAGAAATCAAGCCGGTTTCAGATCGTTCTGGTCGCGGTACTCTTGGTTCTGCTGGTCTGGTTTCTCGGGGTGGGTGTGCCGAAAGTCGATACGGTGCACTTTGAGGGATTTCTCGATAAGGGCTGGACAGCCATTTTCGGCACCACAGGAATGGTTTTCATCAGCTATGTCGGTGTGACGAACATTGCGAGTCTGTCGGAAGAGGTAAAGAATCCCGAACGCAACCTGTCATTGGCAATGTTGCTGGCCCTATTCTCGGCGATCGCAATTTACGGTATCGGAACCTATGTGATGGTCGGGGTCCTGCCTCCGGAAAAATTGCATGGCACTCTGACACCGGTTGCGGACACCGCCTTCATACTGGTCGGTCGCTGGGGACTGGTAGTGATGACGGTGGCAGCGGTTCTGTCGTTTTTCTCCGTCGCCAATGCCGCCATACTGGGCGCCTCACGCTATCCGCTGGCCATGAGTCGCGATCACCTGATTCCCGGCGTCTTTCGCACCCTCAGCCGTCAGCGGACGCCGAATAATGCCATTTACGTGACCGTGGGATTGATCATCCTCTGTCTGATATTCTTCGATCCGACAAAGATCGCGAAGCTCGCCAGTGCGTTTCAATTACTGCTTTTCTCCCTGAGCTGCGTTGCGGTCGTCATTATGCGGGAAAGCCGCATCGATTCCTATGATCCCGGGTATCGTTCCCCGGGCTATCCCTGGCTGCAAATCATCGGCATCGGCACGCCGTTATGGATGATCACAAAGATGGGGCAGACCCCGATTTTGTTTTCCCTTGGCCTGATTGTGGTTGGCATGTCGTGGTACTTTTATTACGCGCATCGACGGGTGGTACGGCACGGCGCAATATTTCATATTTTCGCCCGCCTGGGCGAGCAGCGGTCAAAGGGTCTCGATCACGAGCTCCGGGGGATTCTGAAGGAAAAGGGCCTCCGTGAAGACGATCCATTCGACGTCATCATTGCACGTGCGCGGGTTGTCGACATACCGGGCCAGACATCGTTTCAGGCTGTTTTCGAACGGGCGGCCAACGAATTGGCACCCCAGGTGCCCTTGTCCGAAAAGACATTAAGGATCGACTTGATGAACGGCACGAAAGTCGGTGCCACGCCAGTGTCGAAAGGGGTCGCTCTGCCCCATTTGCGAATTCCGGGTCTTGCCCATCCCGTCATGGTCATGGTGCGCAGTGCGCAAGGCGTGCGGGTGGTCAGTGAACATCACTACCCCACCGAGCATTTGACCGAAGATATCGTGCGCGCATTTTTATTCCTGGTCAGCGCAGAAGACAATCCCGGGCAGCATCTGCGCATCCTTGCTAGTCTTGCCGGTCAGGTCGAAGCAGATGGTTTCATGGACGAATGGCTTGCCGCCAATGACGAAGAGGCGCTGAAGGCGATCTTTCAGCGGCATGAGAATGTGCTGTCATTACATGTGGAGCGACACACGAACTCGGGGCGGTTCATCGGTGAGGCGATTCAGGACCTGGGCCTGCCGAAGGGTTGTCTGATTGCCGTCATTCACCGGAGTGGCGGCATTGTGATTCCGCAGGGCGACACGACCATTGAAGACGGCGACCGAATGACCATTATCGGCGAAGTGACGGGTCTTCAGAAATTTCTTTCGGAGTCGGCGTCCGGAAAGGACTGATGGGGGTCCGGCTTCGTCCGGCAGACTACGCCGTGAATGGTGAATGGTAAATGGTGAATGGCGCATGAGGATTTGGGAATGGGGATTGGGGATTTCAGCCTTCGTTCCGCATGCGGGACTTCGGCGCGACAAGCGGGATTGGGGAATGGTGGCGGGTGGAAGGTGAAAGGTGGATGGTTACTGTCGGAGCGGTGGAAAATGGCTTTCCGCATGAGCAGGATCTACGACATGTCCCTTGTGCAGAAAATCGGCAGTCGGCAATCGAAAATCGCTGATGCCCTCTATTCCTGTTCCCGGCTGTCGACGCCGCGCTCGAGCTCGCCGTGTTTGCGGAGTTCGCGCTTGAGTATCTTGCCGGCGGCGTTCTTCGGCAGTTCCGGCAGAAAAAACACCTTGCGCGGCACTTCGTGGCGGCCGAGGTTTTCCTGACAGAACGATCGGATTTCGCGCGACGTGATCTCGCGGTTCTCTTTCAGCGCGACAAAAGCAACGGGAACTTCGCCGTGCAGTTCGCTGGGTTCGCCGACGACAGCGGCTTCGGCAACGTCGTCGTGACGGTACATAATCTCTTCGACCACGCGCGGATAGACGTTCATACCATTGACAATGATCATGTCTTTCTTGCGGTCGACGATGAAGAAGTATCCCTCCTCGTCTTCGGTCCCGAGGTCGCCGGTTCGAAACCAGTCGCCAAAAAAAGATTCGCGTGTTTCATCCGGGCGCTGCCAATAGCCTTTCATGACGTTCGGTCCTCGGACACAGATTTCGCCGACCTCGCCCGTGGGCAGCTCGTGTCCGTCCTCATTCATAATCTTCATTTCAACGAAGGGCACTGCCTTGCCGACGGAGCCGGCCTTGCGCCGGCCGCCAATGGGGTTGACACATGTAACCGGAGAACATTCGGTTGGCCCATCGCCCTCGTATATCTTGATGCCGAAGCGTTCCTCAAAGCGGTTCATTATCTCGATGGGCAGGGCGGCGCCGCCGGAAACCGCGTATTTCAGGGAGCCGAATTTTGGCACTGCATCATCGGGTAGCCGCAGCAGAACATTGTACATGCTGGGGACGGCGGTGAAGATGGTCACAGCATGGGCGGCGATGGTCTCGGCGACCAGGCCGGGGTCGAACTTGGGGAGCGGCACGAAGGTGCAGCCGTGCAGGAGCGGGAAGATCATCGACACAGTGGCGGCGAAGGCGTGAAACATGGGCAGGACAACGAGCATGATGTCTTTGCCTGGTTCCAGTTGCATCGCCGTTTTGATGCTGATGCTGTTGGCTACCAGATTGCGATGGGTCAGCATGGCGCCCTTCGGTTGGCCGGTTGTGCCAGAGGTGTAGATGATGACGGCGACATCGGTGGCCGGATCGACGCGGACGTCGGGCGGCGGGCCGGGTGTGGCAAGAAGCTCGGCCCATGAGCGATCGGCCGCCCGCGACTTCTGTTCGCCAATGGCGACGCATGCGGACAGGTCGGCGACAGTGGCCCGGATGGCGGTGACGGCGTCGGCGAAGGCTTCGTAGTAGATCAAAGCCCTGGCGCCGGAATCGTTGAGAATATAGGCGATCTCCTTTGGATTAAGCAGCAGATTGATGGGTACCACGGTCGCCCCCGCTTTGACGACACCGAAGTACGCGAGGGCGAAGGCATCGGAATTGCCACAGTAGAGCCCGACGCGATCGCGGTCGGCGATACCCATGTCGCGCAGGCCGGCGGCAAGGCGATCGGACCGTTCGCCAAAGGTGGCGAAGTTCATGGTCTTGCCGTTAAATATTATTGCCGGATGATTGGCGAAGGCTTGCGTGCTTTCGGCCAGCAATTCGATCAAGGAGCGATCGGGGATTTCGATGGGATGCGACATATCAATAAGCCGGGGCCGGATCGTCGGGATCCTCCGAGCCGCGGAACATATCAAAGAACGAGCTGATCGGCTTCCATTCATGTTCTGCCACGGTCCCGGTCAACTGATATTCGAACAGAAGGTTCGTGAACGTTTCCGGGACCTGTATCAGAAGTCTTGGGATACGTATAATCGGTGGCAGGATTCCCCAGATTTTCCTAATCGGTTTCAACGGAATGGCCTTGACACGGAAGTCAAGGCCGCCGGTTGCCCACCAGTAAAAGCCATTGGCGGTGATGGCAACGAGGGTACCGTCGGAAGTGAGATTGGGAAGGTGTACACGATCGTGCCGAAATTCCAGGTCGGTCCGGATTTCCGTAATATCGCCGAGCTCAACTGGCGGAATAAAAGGATCGAGAAATGTCAGGACTTCGGAGAAGATGGGGACACGCCAGAAATTTCCGTCGGCGACACCCGCCTTGCCGGTGCCCAGGAGCAGCAGCTCACCTTCATCCGGGGTCGCAAGCAGGTCGACGACCGCGGAGAGCCTGCCCTTTTCCCGACGCTCTGCTTCAGTGCCGCCGTTTGTTTCGAGGTCGCCGACCCGCAAACGGTCGAAGCGGAGATGGGACTCGGCCATCGGCTGCTGCAGAGTGAGGGCATAATCGCCGGTGACGACCCCGCCATAAAGCTGGCCGTGGAGATTTCGGATTGCCATCAAGCCATCTCCGTAATTGAGATCGAGACGTACATTGGTCAAGGGAAAGCGGTTGACCCGGACATCCTGAGCGCGGCATTCGAGGGCCAGCGAACCATCAGCCAGGCGCCCGCTGATGGCAACGTTCTGCATGGCAAAGCCGAGGAGATCGGCGCTATCTGCACGGGCACGGACGAACCACTCTTGCGGATGCCGGCTGACGAAGTTCCCGGAGACGGTCTGTGCCGCCAGCCGATCGTCCCAGTCCAATCGTTCGATATTGCAGGTGCCGCTGAGGGCATTGAATTCACGGTTCACCGAGAGCGTGATTGCGGAGCCCACAATGTCATCGAAACATTGAAACGAATCGGCAAAGGCATGGAGGCGCAGGACACCGGCGGCGGTATCGCTCAGAAAGATAATGGCCTCACCGCGGCCCTTCGTGGGAAAATGCTCGAATCGTCCCAGTTCGCCGGACAGCGACAGAAGGTCATGCTCCAGGGTTCCATCGGCTTCGATGCCGGTAATCAGAAATGTCTCTTTTTTTTCGGCTTTTTGGATGCGGGCGGCATTCACATTGACGATGTTCCGCTCGACGTCGAAATCGGCGTATGCGTCGGTAAAGAGGACATCGTGGTAACGCGCCGCAGTGACATTTGCACGGCTATGGAGGCGGCCGCCGATGAAGGTGCTGCTGACGGTGACGCCGTCGGCAAACCAATGGGAATGCGTCAGCGATCCGGTTTGAGAGAGGACGGAGAGGACGCCGTTTTCGCTGCGGGCATCGAATTCGGTATCGATCATTTCGAAACCGTTACCGGCGATCCTGGCGGCATACCCGCGCTGGATTTCAAGGCGCTTCGGTGATGAATCGAGATCGACGCGGACATCGATGAGCTGCCATGCCGGGAGGTTTAGTTCCTCCATGGCCAGCTCACCGATGATCTTCCCGGACTCCTGAAACCGTAGGGTCGCGGTGGCGCTATCGGCCGTCGCATTGTGATAATTGAAGGCGGCCACGTCGATATCAAGAGAGATATCGAGCTCGTTATGCAGGAGGAGGCTGGCACGACCAGTGGACCGAACCGTTGGATCGGCTTGAAATCGCAACTGGTACCGGTCCGGAAAGGATCGCCACCGCGGGTTCATCAGGCCGAGCAGTGATGCCGGTTCGAGGCCGCTCTCGAGCTGGAAGTTTATGACTGTGTCCTTCGGATTCTCATAGTATCGTAGCGCAAAGTTGGTGGCGGCGGTTCTGTGTTCGTTCCTCAGCTTCAAGTTCTCGATCAACACCAGCTTTCCCGGGAAGTCGACATAAAAATCGCCCTCTGCATGGTCGATAGTTACACCATTGTAAGACGCGCGATTCATGACGGAATGCCCCATTATGAGACGCGTCCACTCACCCTTGTGCCTATAGTAATGCAAGTCGATGTCGAAGTATGGCGGCTCGTCCCGCGGCCAACCGAATCGGCGCCATATTTTCTCATAGTTGGTGCGAAATCGTTGATGCCGGCTGAAGTTGGAGACGATGCGGGGATTGCCGTTGCCTTTGAGACGGATCTGCAATTCCGGATTCTCCGCATCGATGACGATTTGACCGGCGGCCTCGATCCGGCTTCCGTCCCCGAGGACGGCATTCATTTTTTGGATTATCAGGACATCCTCCCGCAATGCGAGGCTCGCCTCGACACTACGCAAATGGCCGTCCACGATGCGGAAATCTTTACAGACAACGGTGAGGTCGGCATTCCAGTCCTGCGGCCGACGCAGCGGTGACGGGTGGAGAACAATGTGGCCGGCGGGTGCCGCGCCGCGGAACCGGACATCGACGAAGGGGTGGGAGAAGTCGGACCGCAACGCCTGCAGCAACCGGTCGGGCCTGAGGGCAAAACTGCAGTTGCCGGATATCTCCTGGGTCGCCAGATCGATTTCCAAATTGCCGTCGAGTTGTTCGTTGCCAGCGAACTCCAGATTCAGCTCCGAAATACTCACTTGATTATCGTCATAGACACATTCGGCGAACAACCGGTCGACAGCCAGCCCGCGGAATTGGAAACCTGAAAAGATGACCTGTACCTCGATTCGGCTTCGCGTCATGGAGGCCACGGGCAACTCGAAGTCGATCCGCAGGCGTGCCTCGGAGCTCTCGCCCCGCGACTTGCAGAACGCGAGAATGTCCGAAACCAGGCGTATTTCAGTGTCGCTCAGGCGATCGAGCCAGGAGCGAAACGAGAGGTTGGCGAAGACATTGCGGTGCGTATACTCCGGCCGGACGATCTTCCCGATTGGATCTTTGAGCAACGATCCTTTTGCGTACACATGGATCCCCTCGAGGTCACCTGTCTTAACCAGAATGCCGAGGCGATCCGGATCGTTGGCGAGATGGAACGAGAGATTTGTCAAGCGGGCGACGCTCCGATCGTTCTCACCGGTCCCGTCCAACGGTACGGCGGCGCTGGCATTTTCGATCGCGACTTGTGCAAATCGCAGTCGACCGGCGAACAGGTCGCGGAAGCGAGGCTTGAGGTGGACACGCCCGGCTTCAATCAGTTTCCAGGACGCAACACGGGCATCTTTGATGGTCACATCGTCGAGGACGATACCGTTGATCAGCCCGATTCGAAGTCTCTCGGCGCGAGCGTGAATACCCAGCTCGCGGGCAGCGGCGTGGAACCGGTTCAGCATCGTGGGCGGTAGGCCGACCAGCTCACAATACAGATCGATAGCCGCAATCAGGAGGAAGCCCAAAAAAAATATGGCAAAGACGAGCTTCGCGATTTTTCTTTTGCGTCGCATGGGATTATAATATCACTGCTGATGTAAATTGGAATTCCGATACTTTCAAGACCCAGGACACCGGTGTCCGCTATCGAGAAGTGAAGACGCCGGGTGGTGTATCGGCTTTCCGTGGTCCCGCGCGACTGTTGCGACGCCCGATAATTTATGCATTCGTCGCTGTTGCCGGGACGCAGCGGCGCATGGCTTTTCGCTCGGCGACACCACGTCTTGTCACCTTCTTCGGGCGACTGTTCACATCTATGGCCGCATAACGCGGTTTGATTTGCCGAGAATTTGCACGACACGCAGGCCGGCCGCTGAATTCCTTGCAGCACGGTGTATGATCGTTCACTGAGCGGTTGCATGCACAGCGAGTCGTTCTCTCAGGCGATGAGTGGCGAATTCAGGCGCTGAGTAGCGACCTTCAGTCCGCCGGCTGGCGGATCCTCGTCCTCAGCTCGATCCGCAAGAGTCGGGACGGTCCTCGTCCTCGGAGCGCGTCAGCGCGATCTTCGGAGGTAACCGGAAGTAATTAGGAACTAGGAATCGAGGACGACATGAGTCGCGGGGCGACAACGTCGCTTACGCGATACGGAACGTCCGTGCTCGGAAACGCGCATAGGAGAGATCAATCGCATCGAGAACAGTGAGACTATTTTTTCTGGGATCCGGCGCTATTGCCGTCCCGACAGTGGAGGCGATTCATCGCGATCAAGATATTGCCCTGATTGGGTGCGGCACGCAGCCGGATCGGCCGGTCGGCCGCCAGCGTGTGATGACGCCGACTCCGATCGGGCAATGGTGCGTAGCCAATTCGATTGACGTTGTCAAGACGAAATCGGTCAACCAAGAGAGTTTCCAGGCTCCGCTTCGCGAGCTGGAGGCGGACATTATTTTGGTCTTTTCATTCGGCCAGATTCTGAAACGGGAGCTTCTGAATCTGCCGGCGTATGGCTGCCTCAACATCCATGCGTCACTTCTGCCGAAGTATCGGGGTGCGGCCCCGGTGTCGGCGGCCATTCTCGGTGGTGATCGGACGACGGGAATAACCTTCATGAAAATGGCGGAAGGGCTTGACTCGGGGCCGATCCACTCCCAATTCGAAACTCACCTGACCGGCCGTGAATACGCGCCTGAATTGGAAGCGCAATTAGGCCGGCTCGCTGCTGGCCATATCACCCGAATGTTGTCGCGAATTATCGGCGGCGAATTGTCTCCCGTCCCGCAGGATCATGCCAACGCGGTGCATGCGAATAAGATCGGGAAAACGGATGGTCTGATCAACTGGGCGGATTCCGCGACGCACATCGAGCGCCAGGTCAGGGCCTATCATCCATGGCCCGGCGCTCGCTTCGACCTCGAGGCCCGCGGCAAGGAACGGCGGCTGACGATCACCAAAGCTGTGGTCACCAACGCAGCTGCCGATGCCGCGCCCGCCACCGTTCTGTCGGCGGACAAGTCGGACTGGCGCGTCCAGTGTGGCGAAGGCGAAATTTTAATTCAGCGAGTCATCCCCGACGGTAAGCGTGAAATGACGGGTGTCGAGTTTCTGCGGGGATGCCCACTGCAAGTAGGAAAAATTTTGTAAGGGTATGAAACAAATTATCATTAACTGCGAGAGTCTACAGACAAGAATTGCGGTCACAGAAGATGGGCGAATCGACGAATACTACGTTGAGCCAACGGACACGGAACGAATCGTCGGTTCCATTTACAAAGGGAAGATCCGCAACTTCGAACCGTCTCTGCAGGCGGCGTTCGTCGACATCGGGCTGGAGAAAAATGCGTTTCTGCATTATTGGGACATGATTCCAGCGACCAAGGAGGTGCTGGAGCGGGAAGGATCATCCGATGAGGAGGATATCGAGGAGGAGGAGGATGACGTCGAATCCCCAGCCGGAAAGAAAGTGCCGTCGGACTGGCGCGGAAATGGACGTCCCCAGTCTTTGGGACAGCGGCTGCGGACGCTGACCAAGACCATCGCGAGCTTCTTTGGCAAGGAACCAAAGGCGCCGCCGCCCCGGCTAGCCCGTGGCCAGCGCCGGCCACGGGGCAAAGAGCCGGTCCGCACGCCTCGCATTGAATTGGATGAGATCCCGGCGAAGTTCGGTGCCAATGCGACGGTCATGGTCCAGGTCAGCAAAGGCATGATCGGCACTAAAGGGCCTCGAGTGACGACGAACCTGAGCATCCCCGGCCGCTATGTCGTGGTGATGCCGAACTCGTCGCATCGCGGGGTCTCTCGTCGCATCGAGGACCGTCGCGAACGCGTGCGGCTGCGTGACATCCTGCAGCGGATGAGACTGCCGCGGCGCACGGGCGTCATCTGCCGCACGGCGAGTGCCGGGCTCGATGAGGCGGCATTGCGGCTCGATATCGAAATGATCCTTGATCGATGGTCTAAGGCTTCGGATTTGATGCAGCGGACCAGAGCGCCGGCATGCGTCTATCGGGAACCGTCACTGGTCGAGCGGGCCATCCGTGATTTTCTCACTGAGGATATCGACCAGATCATTGTTGACTCCAAA
>CAUZRT010000055.1:0-13293 GCA_963582235.1 Lentisphaeria bacterium | reverse complement strand
AAGGTTTTCGGTCAGGCACTAATTAAAGCTCAGCGCACTCCGACACACATAGTTCGGATTACCGAATCCGGACGGAGGCAAATTTTTTACTTGCAATTCGGTTTTTAATTTCGTATAACATGTAACATAAGATGGCGAAAAAATACTGCGGAAATGGTTTGTTGCAAAAACAAGAAACGATATGAACCATGCTGACACGGTCCACAGACAAAATGGATAATCGGAAGATCGTCGGTGTTGGCTGACGAATGAGAATCTCTGCTCGGCTTCTCGGGGGAGAGCACGGGGGACCGTATTCAGGATCGTTGACTCCGTGAAACGGTGCGATTGGCAGGACAGGCTGGGGGGCCTTGAGGTTGTTCGATAATGAATCCTGCCGTACCACGAACGCGGCCTTGCTGCCGGAGATCGGCAGCGGGGCCGCGTTTTTTTACACGTCGCCGACGCCACGGCAGTCCTAGACCAAGAAGTCGCCACGTTTTTCGTCGGATTTACCCATCCCTCCGGCCGTGCTCCATATCCGTCATGGCATCATACACAGCGAAGACGTGCGGGTCATTGGTGCCCATGGTGACGAGCGTATTTCGCAGTTGCATCAGATAGTCACGATTACTGCCGCTGGGCCCGTGTGCCTCGAGAATCTGGAGGGCAATCGCCTCGTCGCCGGCCGGTCCCAGATAGTTGGGGTTGGTCGGGGTCGCGATGTATGTCAGAGCCTGGACAGGCGTGCGGGCGCCGTCCTTCGGGTACGCCGGCAGTTGATGGCGTTGATAGCCGCCCTTCTCGCGGTAGTCCAACCGGTCTAATATTTCCTCCAATTCGCCGGCGTCAATGCCGTAGAGCATACCCCAACACTTTGCTTCGGAATCCGGCACCAGCGTGACGACGCGCCCGGGTTTCTCGGGAAAACCCCGATGATCCGTCGATCCCTGCCAAAACCGCCGTGACCAGCCGCGGATGTATGCCGGGCAGCGCTCAACGAACGGCATCGACGGTTTCCACACGAGCGATCCGTAACCAAAAATCCAGTCAGTCATAGTTCCGACTCAGTTCCTCTCACTACAAATGATCAGTGAATCCATGTCTGTGGACCGGCCGGGTACCGGGTATCCGACCGGGATTCAGATAGCGGGATAATCGGATTCTCTGGCGATTTTCCTGAGAAATAAGCAAGACACCCGAAAAAGTGTAATGACCCGGCTATTGATAAAAATCCGGGTCTTAGTATTCTTAGTCGGTCCGCCGTACATGTCCAGCGTTGACGACAAGGACGATGCCAACGTTTGCGCGCAGCGCGCAAACGAATCGGCGACCCGAGAACGCTAAACACGGACGGTTCACCGGGCCTCACCGAATCCTTGGGAAGGCCGACTCGACAATGCGCAATAAACACTTCCGTTTTCTTTTCCCGGTGACCTTGCGTGACCGGGGAAAGGAAGAGCGGTATCATCGTTTTCTCGTTGTTCCAAGAATTCGGCAAGGAACAGGTACACAGAACTCAGGTCGCATCATTCATGCCCGCTCCGCGGGCTCACTTCTGGAGGAACATGGACAATGGCTAAGGATCTCAAAGTCGGCATCACGGCGAGTGGCATTCTGCACGCATCAACGGAACCGGAACCCGACCTAGAAACAAAATTCCGCATGGTCAAGAAATCCGGTGTTTATGATTATATCGATAAAATGCCGCCGCCCGAAGATATCGATGACTACCGGCGTTTCAGCGAGCAGTACGATCTGCCAATCCGCGCCGGCGGCTGGTACTACAAGCTGGGTCGTGATGAGCAGAAGCTCGAAAATAATCTGCAAGTCGGGGCATCCCTCGGCAGTCTCGCGCACAACACGCAGATCAGTACGTACCACGCCGACGGTCACATGGTGACCGATGAGGAGGTCGCCGACTGCTACATGTGGGCCTATGACGTGGGCGAGGAAACCGGCTGCAAACCCACTTTCGAGATTCACGTCAACATGTGGTCCGAGGATTTTCGGCGGGTCAGCATCGTCGGCGATTTGGTCGAGGCCCACGGCGTACCCTTCCGCATGACCCTCGATCACTCCCACGTCGTCTTCAAGATCGATAATCCCGAGGAACAGAAAGTGCAGAACATCCGGCCCGCGGTCGAATCGGGTGAGCTGATCCTTGATCCGTTTGCCGACGGCAACGTTTGCGACGAATGGATACAGCGCGGCTTTGTCTGGTATGCGCACGCACGTGCCGCTGCGCCGGGCGGACCGAAGAACATCTGGGCGAAAAACGCGGATGGCTCCTTCGGCCGCGGTATCCAGTATCCGTTTATCGAGCCGCAGCCCGGCGAGTGGCACAGTGAATGGGACGCAGCCAATCTCGAGCCGTGGAAAGAGGTCATTCGTCATCTCCTTCGGTACCATCACGACAATGACAACAGCCCGTTGCAGCAAATCTCGACGGAATTCATTCCCGCTGCCGATTACGGCGCCGGCAGCAAGTATTCGATATTCGAACATTCCGTCGCTTGTGCGACCTGGATTCGCGATGAATGGGGAAAGTTGGGGGATGGTTAATCGTTCAAAATCCACGGTCTCAGGCCGTATGACCTTCATCGGTTCTACCGTTCCGGCGTGTTGTTGCCGGTGTGATATCAAGGTTGAGCGAATTTGGAGGCGATCCGTAGCAACCCGTGTCGTGAACCATAATCGTGAACGCTATTGATCTTTTCCCCTGTCGTAAACTCAAATCGATTCGGATTTCGTCGGGGTTCATGCTGTAGGCAATTCGCCGGGGTTTACGAGTGGGTTCACGATCAACGTTCGCCATTGCGGGCGGAACGTTTAATTGGACAAAGCGGGAAACAGTCCCCGTAGGGGCTTCCCCCACGTCAACGCCCCCTTCGGAGGGGGCTTCCTAATATCACCAGCTCTGCGGGTGGTCGATTATTACGTGTTTGACATCCAAGCCGACGCTAATCAAGTCCCTTAGTCGTTCGGTCCCATCTCTCGCTCTTTGTATGCAGCTACGATGACGTCCGAAAGGTCCTCCGGCGTCAGTGTCGAATCGACGATCAGATCCGTACATTGACAGTAACCCGGCGTCCGCCGTGCTGATATCTCCACGACCTCTTCGTGACCGCTGCACGAGAGGTTCGGCCGCGTCTCCCAGTTGGCCGGGCAGTTCTCTATTCGTTGCCACAACAGTTTTGCCGATAATTTCAGGTAGACGACCAAAGCGTTGCGGCACGCGGCTGCCTGATCCTCCGGGTGCAGCAGCGATCCTGCACCGAATGCGATAACCTGTTTATCGCCGGCGTACATTGCGACTACAACCTCAGTTTGACATTCCGATCCACGGCATCGCCTGCCCCACGAACAGATCGCGGACACTTATGCCGCTCTTATTTTCGATGCTGCGATCGATATCCAGCAACGGCCAACCGAGACGGTCAGACACAAGCTTATTGATGGTGAATTTGCCGAAAGCACGATAGCCGATCAATTAAATATTCATGGGAGATCTGGCGCTTTGCACCTAATTATTCCATCATTCCAAATCTTCGTCATACGCGGGCAGCGTTGTCAGGCGGTGATCCTCGACCGGCCCGCCAAACGTGAAATGATACAAGTCCTGGAATTCGCTGTCCCGCAGCCCCAGCAGCTCGTGCATGGGGTCATCGAAATAACAGCCGATGCCGGTACTGCCGATACCGGCGGCCTCGGCTTCAAGATAAAGTATCTGCCCGAGGGCGCCGGTCTCCCAAAAGAGGCGGGGATAAAACCACGGGCCGAAGCGCCGCAGCGGTTCTTCGAACGCCGCGATCATCCCGAGACTGAAACAGCTGTCACTGGCGATGTCCTGGTAGCATGAAATCTTCCGTGCCGGCTCGCGAACGTCGTTGTCCCGGATCAGATAAAAATCGAGGCCTGGCGGACAACCCTCCGGGATCGTCCAGGCGCCGCCCGCAGTGCAAGCCGCCTGCAAGGCCGCCATCTGTTCCGGATTGCGCACCAACATGTATATGCCCGGGGTAAGACCGTCGACTCGATGCACGAAGACCGTAAAGTGCGTGCTTGGAGGCCATGGCAATGCCGTAAACGGCGGCCGGTCCGGTATGTGCAGACAATGTTGCAGCACTTGGAAAAAGGCGCCGGCTTCCAAAGTCGTCTCGCCGTCCATAGCCACGGCGCTGCGGCGTTTCCGGATCATTTGGCGGAGTGAGACGGGACGGCTCACTGGTGGCGCCGGACACTCCTCGGCAGGGAGCGGATCGTGGACGTACGCGGTCCGCGATTTTCGCGCCGCCAAAGTGATGGGCTCCATGCCCCAGTCGTGGTGGGAGGGGCTGAGCCGGTTCGGTATTCCGAGCCAGTCAACTCTCTTGAATTCGTCGACGACATCGATTGGCAGGCAAGTTGGCTCTATGGGTGTCCGGTACGGGCACAATGCCAGGAGGCAGGCCGGCTCTTCATGTTCTTCGCCGACCGTCTGTCCGGTGCCCAGGAGAACCTCGAGATCCTCGGATCCCAGATCGTCCAGGAGCCGTGCCTGCCAGCCGAGAGCTGCCGCGGCGAAACACACCGCGGCGATAGCGTGGCCGCAGTCGTGTTGACAATATCGGTATGCACGTTGTCCATATTTCCACGATTCACGCCAGTGAATGGACGTCAGGCCCAGGAAAACCGTTGCTTCTGGAAACGTCGAGCGCAATCGCTCCCAGAGCGCAGGCAACGGCTTGGCTCGAATCTCGAGGCTGTGCTCTTTGGGGGCATAATGGCAAACCAGCGGCTCATTTGTCAGCGCTGCCACTGGGCCGCAAATAAGATATCCTTCGGATGGATGGAGATCGCCGCTGGAGGGATTGACACGCAGTGACCAGGTTGCCTCCTGAACGCTTTTCCATGCGGAGATTGCCAGGCTGTCGAAGAACAGTTGTGATACGCTCTGGAAATCCAGCCGCGCCGGCGGGATACGGTCCGGTTCGAAAGCATCGTCATATCGCGGGCCGTTTGCGGGCGGCAACTGCCGCAGACGAATGAGTGCGGTGCCGGGATACCGGCGGAACGGATCGGGTTGTGTCACCCATTCCAGGAAACCGGGCCCCGGCGCGTAGGCTTCGTAACTGTGCTTGGTTGCTTGGTGATAGGAAAGGACCTGTTTCAGTTCATTCGACATGGCTATAATGTACGTGATAAAGCGTAGCCGGATGTGCAAGCGCGGCATTCGGAATTTGTCACGCGCTAACGGATTCTTTCGCCTTTGCAGTTAAAGCGGTCAATTTATTTTTGGGCGGGTGCGGCGGATTCAGCGATTCGGCATGTGCTGAAATTTGTTCGCACTGACACGCTCTGCCGGGTCGTGGAACGCTTGAGCATCCCGTGGAATTACGTCGCCGAGACTGCCGTGAATCGGCAGATTGGCGAGTGGATCGCCGCCCGATTCGGCGATTTTGGGTATGAGGTCACGATCCAGGAACCGCACCGAAACGTAATTGCATACAACCGCGAGAGCCCCGGGGGCGGTAATGATCGGCGCCCATTATGACACGGTTCCCGATTCCCCCGATGCCAACGATTGAGAAGGCACGAAGGGCAGCGATCGCAGGACGGACGCAACGCAACCACCGGGCGAAGCCGACACCGGATGTCGACCATCGGCCGCAACCTCTTCACCGATCATCGCCCACCAACATCGAGGACCTCGCGGATTTTGGTGCTCAGGGTGACGGGAGTGAACGGTTTTTGAATGAAGGCGAACTCGGCTTTGTCGTCGCGAAAATCTTGAATTGCATCTCGAGCGTAACCGGACATGAAGAGAACATCAATGTTCGGCCGCAAAGCGACAACTTGCTCGACGAGTTCCGGACCGGCCATTTCAGGCATGATAACATCCGTGAGTAGAAAATCAAGTTTGCCGGCATAGTCTCGGCAAAACTGCAGCGCGGCTTGCGGACAATCGCACTTGTGGACGATATAGCCGTCTTCGCGGAGCGTCTTAAAAATCATCTCGCGAAGGTCGTTATCGTCCTCGACCACCAACACCGCTTCTGTCCCTGTCTTCGGTGCGGAGCCGTTCGCATCTGCATCGCCGTCCTCCAGAATAGCGTGCACAACGGGCAAGAAAACGGAAAATGTTGAGCCGAGTCCGGCTGTGCTCCGAACCTGTATCGTACCGCCAATGTCGGTAACGATTCCGTAAATCGTGGACAGTCCGAGCCCGGTTCCCTTGTCGACTTCCTTGGTCGTAAAGAACGGCTCGAAAATGTGTGAAATGTTCTCGGGCGCAATACCGATGCCGGTGTCCCGAACGGTCAGTCGCACGAAGTATCCGGCATCCACGGGTGCAATCTGTTCGCGGACATCGGCCTCACCGAGCACCACGTTTGCCGTTGCAATGGAAACTTTTCCTCCCTTCGGCATGGCATCGGCGGCATTGATAACGAGGTTCATCACGGTTTGCTCAATGAGGCCGGTATCCGCTTTGACGGTGTCGAGATCGGGAGCCAGATCCATCTTCACATCGATGTTCTCGCCGATCAGTAGAAGCAGGGGGCGGTCCATTTCACGGACAATGTCGTTCAGGTTCAGGATTCGTAGCTGGGCGACATGTTTTCGGCTGAATGCCAGCAACTGCCGTGTCAAACCGGCTGACTTCTCGGCAGCCACACGGATATGCTCAACAGCATTCAACTGGTCGTTGCCTTCTCCGATCTGCCGCCGCAGGACTTCGCAATAGCCCAGTATGATGGTCAGCCAGTTGTTGAAGTCATGGGCAACGCCGCCGGCCAAGCGTCCCACGGCCTCCATTTTCTGCGATTGAAGAAGCTGCTCCTGCGCCTGCTGCAGCGCCTGTTCCGCTCGCAACTTTTCCTGTTCCAACTCGAGACGCTGAAACGACTTGTTGAGCGTCAGCGTCAGTTCGTCCGGGCATAAGGGCTTTCGCAGGTAACCGTCGGCACCCTCGTGCAGCGCCTGAATGGCAGTGTCGATCTCCGGATACGCCGTCACCATGATGCATAAGATATCGGGGGACAGGGTGCGCAGATCCCGGATCAGATCGTTTCCGTTGCTGTCGCCGAGCCGGATATCAATCAATGCTACTTGCGGGTGACCGCTCTGCAATGAATCACAGGCATGGTCGGCATCGACGGCCACGGTGACGCTGTAGCCCCTCAATCTGAGAATATCTGCCAGGCCCTCAGCAAAGTCCCGGTCGTCATCGATAACCAGGACATGCCGATCCACAGTCGCCGCCGAAGAAGTAGGAATCATTCGATTCATTAACTCCGTCCCCAAGTAATTGGATTAAGCCGCCCCGGCGGCGCCAGTCAAAGCACTGAAGGCCCGGGTCGTCAGTCCATCGCTCGAGCTCACGGACCATCCTCACGCACACTGTTGAGAACATCGAAGACTTCGCCCAATTCGAAGGGCTTGCGCAACACGGCAACGGCCCCGGTATCATCGGCGACATCGTCGAGCTCCGGAACGCTGTTCGCCGGTCATGATGACAAATTTCGAACGTGGCGAGTTTTTGCGCAGCGCCTGCAAGCATGCGATACCGTTCATGTCCGGAAGTTTGTAATCGAGCAATGTGAGGTCGATGTCGGTCTGCTCGGATATCCGGATCCCTTCGCTGCCGGTCAAGGCGATGATGAGGTCATGGCCGCCCGATTCGAGGACGTCAGCCAAGCCTGCGGCAATATCCACGTTATCTTCGAAAATCAGTATGTTGAACCGATGCATGCTGTGGGTACCCGCATCAAATTTACACAACTATAATCTACACCACTTCGGGCGCCAACCGCAAGGCTGCAGTGTCATTAATAGCCAAGCCGGTTGCGTTGTGATTGATTGTAAAGGGGGTAAAAAATAACGAGTTTTACCACATTGTATCTGATTTTATCGGCGCATCGATCCGTCATACGGGATAGCCACGAAAAACACAAAAAGCACAACAAAATTTTTTCGAGTGCGAAACACGGGATCAGCCATCCGTCAGCCGACGGATCACGTGATGATCAGCGTGAAGACCATCCCAAATCAAACCTGCGAAGATCATCCACCACGTTTCACCCAGTGGATAAACGCGACGGCACCACGCCGGAAACCGTAGGTCCTCAATTCTATAGATATTACATCCGTGTCCATCCGCGTCCATCCGTGTGATCCATGGGCAACTGATTTTTCCAGGGTGAACGCAATTGACTGTTTGCGAGCGGCCAATTTGCATCTGTTAGCCATCGGATGCCGACCCGACCAACGGCACCCCATGCCGTTCCCGAATCCTCAACCGTAATCCGTAATTTCAACCCACGTAGCTACCCCGAGCGAAGTCGGTCTGCAATTTCAACCGCCGTAGCTACCCGATCGAAGTCGGTCCGCAATCCGCAATTCCCGGATTCCAAATTCATCACACCTTCACTTCCGCTCCCTCTGCCTGGCTGCGGTAGATGCCGCCGAGGATCCGCTGAACCTGAAGCGATTGTTCCGCGGAACAGGGGAGAGCGCCTCATCAAAGATGGCCCGGGCGAATTCCACGCATTCCTGCGCATGGGGCTCGAGCTGGTCGCTGGTCAATTGCAACGTCGTGTTATAGAACTGACGGGTTGCGGTGTTGCTCGAATAGAATTCGCATTTCGGCCAATTGCCGTCGCCTTGGGTGCCGTATAGCCAGACCTGTCTCTCCTCTCCGAGCGTCGGGTAATGAAGCAGCCAGCTGATTTCAATTGTCATCGTTGCGCCGCTGTCAAAGCGGATAAATGCGGTGGCGAAATCCTCGACGTCGAATTCCTCCGGGATCTCTGCCATGGACATTGTACTGAAAGTGGCGCCGGGCTCATGAGCAAGCGCGGCACGGGCAACGCCGCTGACGGTTGCCGGTTCCGGATGGCCCATGAACCATAAGGTCAGATCAAGAATATGAACACTGATATCGATGCAGGGACCGCCGCCACTCAGTTCCTTGACGGCAAAACCCGGCGTGACGGGTGCCACGCTGCGGCGCAGCATCCAACTTCGGGCATGGTAGACATCGCCAAGCACACCCATATCGATCTCAGCCTTCATGGCCTTTGCTGAACCACCGAAGCGAAAATGCTGGGCGGTCATCAGCATTTTTCCGGATCTGTCGCGCGCTTCGATCATGCGCCGGATATCCATGAGGCGTCGGGGCCAGCGGCTTTTCGCAGAGCACATGTTTTCCGGCGTCGAGTGCGGCGATGGTCAGGTCCGCGTGCGACAGGTTCGGCGTGCAGACATCGATGACGTCGATATCGGGATCACGGAATAGGTCGCCTGCATCGGTGACGAGTTTTTCCGCTTCATGTTGCGCGCCCCAGGCCTGCAGAACATCCTCGTGGACATCGCAGCCCGCGACGACCTCCGCGTGCGGCGACGCTTCCCATCCCGGCATATGTGTGTTCTGGCGATGCCGCCAACCCCGATGACGCCCACCTTCAATAATGCCATGCTTTCGACCCTTTCCTAGTAACTGAAGATCAGAATTACAACACCCTTACACGGCCGCATGCATTGAGTCAAGTTCTGCGGGGAACGTCGGCAGCCAAATCGTACGCCGAGTTTGCCGACGAGGAGCCATGCCGCTTCGCGTCGGCAAACTCGGCGGGGCGCTATTATGCAATTGCGCCCTACTGAGACCATTCCATCCCAGTGCCCTCGACTCACCACGGTGCTTCGGCGATGGCATCGCCATCCGTTGTCACGAATCCGATGCGAGTAGCCAGGAGTGTGTCAAGTCCGCCCGCCGCCGGCACAATCAGCGTTTTCTTCTCCTGAAACGAGCTCGTCCTTGCGGACTCCGAACCCGCGGCATCGCATAGAATAAAGGCCGCCGGGAATTTCCTTAATTTCACCGTGAGCTTCAGATATTTTCCAGGAGTCATCGATCTTATTTGATACTGCGCGTTATCCCCGAATGTGTACTTCTATCATTACGAATATGGGGAAGAACGCGCGGCCAGCGGCAGAACGGAAACCGGTGAAACCTTACAATCGAGAAGGTACCGTCCCGCTGTGGCCGGACCCGGTATAACGGAGCGCGTAAGACCATCCAACGCCATTGGCTTCAGTGCGATCGCCTTGCCAGGAGCAGAAATGCCTCGCTGAAATGGTATCAACATTTCGATACGCACCATAGTCCTATTCGTCCTATCCGGCTCAGCCCTCCAGCACGGTCCGCGCCACACGCAGCATATTGCCGCCGATGATCTTTCGGATGTCGTCGTCGGAGTATCCGCGTAGCACCATGCCGACTGTGAACAGCGGCCAGTTGGTCCAGGCCAGGCTTTGCACCTGTTCGGGTTGCTGCCACTGCGGCAGCCCGGGACTACTGCCTGGCGGCCAAAACGATTCAAACTGGACACCGTGCGTGACCACCGGCAGCTCACCGCGACTTCGTTCGTCCACGGGCGGTACGTATGCGACATCCGTCCCGATTCCGATATGGTCGGTGCCAACCGTCCTCGCCAGATAATCGATGTGATCGAGGAATGTGTTAGATGTCGCCGCTGCACCCGATGAATGCGGGTATGCAGCAGATGCCGACAAGACCGTCGGTATCGGCAATGGCACGGATGACGCCGTCCGGTTTCGCTCGCATATGCTCGTGCAGTGCCTGGCATACGGTATGGCTGGCAACCATCGGTTTCTCTGACGCCTGTGCGGCCTCAAGGCTTGATTGCCGGCCGGCGTGTGCCACGTCGACGATAATGCCGGTGCGGTTCATCTCGGCAATGGCGGCGCGGCCGAGATCGCTGAGACCGGCGTTTGCGGACTCCGCACAGCCGTCGGCCAGCATGTTGCGGCGGTTGTATGTCAGATGCATCATACGAATACCAAGCTGGAAGAAAGTACGAACGAAATCGAGCTCATCGGGTACCGTTATCCAAGTTTCGTTCATTGGTACGCCATTGCCCGTGAGGCAAAGACAACCGACGCCGTCCCGCTTGGCGCCCTCGATGTCATCGGGATGCACGGCACGACGGATCTCGTCGGCAATGACATCGGTGAGATGCGTGAAGTTCGCGAGTCGCCGGAGCAGGCGCTTCACAGCTTGTCCCTCCTCGCCGGCATTTTGAAAAACACACGTCACCCCGGCGGCGTTCCATGCCTCCATGAAATACTGCCGGTCCTCGGCGTTGTCGAGAAAGCCGATCAGCCCCATCTCTTCGCGCATGGCGCATAGCGCTTCCTAACCGGCGCCGGCCTCCGCCGCGGCCTGCAGTTTCATTGGCTCGACGCTGCCGCGCGGGGCGAAGCCATACGTCTCCACCACAGTTGCGTCCGCGTGAAGAGCGAGACCATGTTCGAGGTCGCGTTCCGAGGGGTTGAGAATCGATAGCGCGACGTCACGATTTTCGGCGATTGATTTGTCCATGTATTTTGAGTGTCGAGGGTTCAGGGGAAATGCAAGTCGCGTCCTCTGGAGGAAGCCGTGTACCAACGACAATCGAGCGCTCACGCGAAAATCGCAGCCCAGTCCGCAATTTAATCGGAAAACGACTCTTTTCTAATCTCCGAAATTACGGGTCGAAAAATCCACCGGAATAGAGGGTGTCCCGCCATTTACCCGTCGCCTTTTGCGGCCGATTTTTCTTGGTTGACGGACATCTTTGAGGAAGCGCGGTACGCACAGCAGGAGCCTGGCGAGGAATTGGCAGTCAGGGCTATGACTTTTTGCAACGAATTCAGCACGGATTAAAGCAAAGGGACATCGTGACGCGGGGCGACCGTTGTTGAATCTGGCCCACGGATGTAACCCCACGGATGAGAAGGGAGAAATCAATCCGACAAATTTTTTAGAAAACGACTCGATTCCTCTCTTGTAATGGAACGCGAGATTTCGGCATGATCCGCACCACCGATGCTCCGGGCCTCGGCATCCAACTAGCACCCGGACATCCTCGAGCGATCGGATTGCCGCGAACAGCGGCGCGAGTAGCGGCGGAATCCGCTGCATCACGATGATTGGTTCCGTGCCGTCAACGCGGGGCCCGTACCGTCTTCGGTATCAACACCCTGACTGCTCCCCGGAATTGCCGCGAAAAGTGCCTGCCATTTCTGGTCACCAGCGTCCTGTTCTCGTTTTTTTTATTAGTGAGATTAAATTCCTTCGTGCATATCTCCCGTCGTTTTCGAATCTCTTTACAATGTACAAAGGAATCGCAAAATGCTGTGGCATGAACAAAGCTGACCGACGATTCAATCCCTTGACAAGAACCTGCCCGTGTTGATCCCGCTGGGCGCGCTCGAGCAGCATGGACATCACTTGCCGCTGTTTGTCGACACGCTCCAGGTCGAAGCGATCGCCGAGCGGGGCGAAAAGGAATTGCATGATGAAATCCTGCTTCTGCCAACGCTGTGGCTGGGATGCTCTCATCACCACCTGGACTTTCCCGGCACTGTCAGTGTTGTGCCGTCGCTGTACAGTCAGATGATCCGCGGTATCAGCGAATGTATTCTGCAGGCCGGTTTCCGGCGGCTCTTTTTTCTCAACGGTCATGCCGGTAATGACGTGCCGGGCCCGCGGGCAATCCTCGAGCTGATCGTCGAAGACGAGCGTGCCGATGATGCGTACATCACCTTTTCGTCCTGGTGGCGAGTCAATTCCGAAGCGATCGCACAGGACAAGCACGGTATGGTGACGGGGCAGCTGACACATGCCTGCGAATACGAGACGTCGATGGTTCTCTTTCTGCGGCCGGACCTGGTCGACATGGACCGCGTGAACGACGTGCCGTCGGCGCTGACGAGCAAGTGGACGCACACCGAGCACGGTGTGTGTGGTGGCGTCTCCATATTCCGCCGCTTCCACCGACTGACGGCGCCCGGCAACATGGGCAGCCCGAGCCATGCGACCGCTGAAAATGGCGAATCCATAACTGCTGCGGTCGTTACCGAAGTCGTGGCGTTCCTCACGGAGCTCGCCGCCTGACCACAGCTCGAGCGTGTGGGACCGAAGTAGATCAGGCCAGGCGATGGCCTACGTCGCGACCTCCCACGTTTTGGCAAATCAATCCACGCATTGAACATCACGTGACTCACGTGGTTCGTCAGCTAACGGATGGCTTCAACATTTTCGGCTGCAACGCACGTTGTCCATGGGCGTTGTTGTCGAGGAGGCGCCAGCGATGTATAAGATTCCGATGTCCGACTATTCCGGTGACATGCCGGGGCGGCCGAAGCCCGAATCGGAATGGATCACACGTGTACTGGACACCATCCAGGTGCGGGCACCGGGTTACACATCGCGGGTCGACAGATTCTTAGGCGGTTGCCGCTGGATCATGGATCCGACCGGGTTGG
>CAUZRT010000054.1:0-13324 GCA_963582235.1 Lentisphaeria bacterium | reverse complement strand
CCCCGTCGGTGAGAAGGACAAGATCTATCACCAGGCCTTGGTGACCGGCGTAAAGGAAGCCTTGGGCGACAGTGTCGAAGCGGTCATCGAGGAATTCATCCAGGAACCGGATGCCGATACAGCAAAGGAGCACGCCATTGCCGATAGTCTGATCTTTGATCGCGTCGCCTTTGACAGTATTGCCCGCAGGAACAGCAACTGCAGTGTCGTGATTTCGTTCATCGGCGTGCCACCCGATCTCTACCACGATGCGGAAGGCAAATATATCGAGCCGAACCGGAATAAAAGCTTTGTCCGGCGCAAGATTCTCCGATCCGAGCTGTCCCTGGGCGTCCTCACCGATAACCCGTATCTCCTCGGGCAGACCATATTTTCCGGCGAGCTGAAGGTCTGTGTTGTGCCTAAACGCAACTTTTCCTACGAAAATGATGAATTTCGGAACGTCGAGGATGGCGAGCGCTTTTTTGCCAGCCGCTACCATCTTATCACGCCGGAAAACGTCATAGATATTTACAAGGTAAACCGACGGCTGTTCAAGGTAGAGAAGGCGCTTTGAGGCATCAGCCTGATTCGTCCTGCGTATGTAATCGCCATACGTTACGGATGAATCAGGATTTTTGATGTCTCGCTGGATTGCGCTACGGCCGACGAGGCACGGCAGAGTGACCGGGATGTAATGTCACGGCGCACAATTACACCACGGCCCCGAAGGCCATCGCGATCTCCTCTATGGTCCGTCTGGGTGATGTCGTCTGGTGCGGCCTCACGGCCGGCCACCACTGCCTGGTCCCCTTTGATCTGAATCCTGTCCCAAATCACCGATCCCATGCATGTCTTCATCACCATGGCAATTGACCGACGCGGATCGTGAGTTTATGGAAGAATTTCCGCCCGCACATCTACGAATCCATAGGCATGCTCAATCAACTTCGATTCCTGGCCGGAGGTCCGGCATGCGCGCGGACATCGGCGACGCGGGGATCCGGTGTCGGAAGCGCTCACCGACGACCTCCGCGGGAACCGGGGAACCGCCTGACTGCGATGGCCAAATCGCTGCTGTGCGGCAGCTTTAATTCTGTGCGATTGCGCATCGAGAACGCCCAGATTGATCTCCATGTATGGCTTCATTGCGTCCACGGCGACGGCGACCTGGCGGCCGTCGGTCTTCGGAAGTTCCAGCCGTATGCCGTCGGAGTCCTCTTTGTAGAAAACGAGCCGCAATCCATCCGGGGTACGAAGGCAGACGCCGTCCGTCAGCGTATTGGCGCGTGCCATATCGATGAGGAAACGGCCCCGGAAAAACTTCGCGTAGCGCAGAATCCATTCCGGGTGCGCATAGGGTATAGATCCCAGCTCGTCGGATTGTCCTTCGAGCCGCCCCCAGATGTTGGCCACACCGTCGGCCATGGTTGAACGCCACAGGCCGCGCCGCGTCATCTCTTCGGTGTAGTCCTTGAAAGCGTAGCCGCCCCCTGCCGGATGCGGAAACGTTCCTCGGAAAAAGTCGGCCTGGAGGGCTGTTTCTCAATTGTCTCAATGTACTTCTGATAGTCCGGGCGGTGTTGCTCGTAGCCGGCGTAGTCCAGACCGTCATAGATCTGCGTCAGTTCGTTCTTCTGCGCCCTAGCACCGAGGAAGTGGAACCATCCGAAATGGTCGTGCATATGGACGTGCTAATTTTGAAGGTCGTCCTCATTGACCCACTCGAAGTTGTCAAACCCGTAGCCCATTGTCCAGCCCGGCAGGGGACCCAGTCGCGCAACGATATACCGATGCAGGCGCTGGTCGGCCGTGCCATTCTTTCCCCATCTCGCCGGCGTCCAGCGCCTGGCCTCGTCGCCCCACGCCCAGATGTGCACCACACCGCCGGCGGCATGGACTTTTGTGATCAGCGACTCCAGCGCTTCGAATGTCCGCGGATCCGGGTTAGGGTCTTTCGATTTGATGTGGTCGGACCGCATCTCGCCGATGTCGAACCAGCGGCGGCAAACATAGGTGTGGAACCCATTGAACCCGTGTCCGGTCATGAACGATGTGATGTCCGTATCGATCTTCTCAGGCTTCCCGTGATACCTCTCGGGCGTGGCGTACATTACAAACTGGGGCACGAAGGCGTCGAGCCTGTTGTCGGGAGCCAGTGGCCGTGCCCATTTGTTCCCCTGGTGCGTGACGAATCCGTAGGCCGACGGATTTTTACAATGTGAAACTTTACAGGCGGACGGCCCCGGTAGCACAGACAAGAATGTCTATGCTGCTGATACGTCCGATTGCAATCATCATTTCGCCGAACAACACCCAGGAAATTTTTCGGCAGCATTTGGCAATGCAGCTCTGCTGCTCAGGCGGTCACGACGCCCAGCAGCAGCCGGCAGCCATTGATGTACTCGCTGACGACGAGGTACTCGTCGACCGTATGCGGACTGTGCGCTCCGGCGCCTATGGTAACGGCGGGAATGCGATGGACGGTGTTCAGGAAGGCCGCGTCGACGCCGCCGTCGACAACTTTGTATGCCGGCGTCAGCCCGAGTCGTTTCATAGCATCGGCGACGCGGCGGCACGGCAGGCTGGTCTTAGCGACGCGTGAGGGTGGGTATTCATTTTCGAGGGTGAATTCAATTCGGCCGCTTGTCTTTGAACTGTTCTTCACTTTTCGTGCTGCGTCGCGCAGGGTCTTTTCGTAATCCCCCACCAGCCGATTGAGAAACGACGCGTTGTGGCTGCGGCACTCGCCGGTGATACCAAGCCGGTCCATGACCACGTTGGTTGCTTCCCCGCCGTAAAGCATACCGATGTTTGCCGTGCCGGAGCGCTTGCCCTTGACGATCTTGCCATGCAGCCCTTTCTCCAGCAGTGTTGCATGTGCTATGGCAAATATGGATGCCGCCGAAACGCCGTCTTCCGGATGAACGCCGGCGTGGGCCGGTACGCCGTGTATCAACGCTTTCCATTTCTTTCCGCCGATGGAACCAATACAGACCTCGCGTGGATCGCCGCCGTCGACGTTGACAGCGAAGGCGGGTTTGCGCAGCATTTTGCGATCTGCGAAATGGGCACCGACCAGGCCGATTTCTTCCTGGATCATAAACAGCAGCGTTACGGGCGGATGATCGAGCTTCTGTCTGATCAGTTCGCGCGCCGTTGCAATCAGCGCCGCGCAGCCGGAGCGGTTGTCGGCACCGATCCCCGCCTTCCGTCCCTTGGACACCACACGGTTTCGGTTCTTGAACACAGGCGTCGAGCTGAGGCAGATCGGCACTGTATCCATATGAGTGGAGAGCATGATGCGCGGCGCCCGGCACTGCGTGCCCCGTCCCGGCAGGTCAACGAACAGGTTGCCGGTATTGCCCCCGAACGGGCTACGTTTATGGGCCTGGTCGAAGGCAATCTGTGACGCTTTGACCCCGGCACGTTTCAAATGCCCGACGATTCGCTCGGCAACCTCGCGCTCCTCGCACGGCGGTCCCGGAATCGCCATCAGTTCGAGAACCAGATCAACCGCGGACGAGGTTTCGATGTCTATCGGTTCAGCCATTTGATATCCTTCAATTTCCCGGCAGCCATAGATAATAAAATCCTGTCTGATCCCCCCCCGAACAGAGCACCCGCATCCAGATTAATCATGTTAATCTGCAGGCCCGACGGCGACAGAAGCTGTGAATAGATGTTTGTGTCGCGGCTCTTGCCCCGGATGTAGGTGACGACGTCGGCGTCGCTGACGTCGGCCGCGAGCATGACGTTGTCAATAGCGGCGGAAAGATAGTCGATGGCGTCGATCACTGCCAGTTTCAGCGCCTGATCCGCCGTGTAAATGCGTCCGTCAGCCACCGTGTTCAGTTCCACCGCCGATGCGTACGTCGGTCGCGAGGTGACGATCACATCGAGAAAGCGGCCGTCCCGGTGTTTGTAGAATGGCCAGTCCTGATGCATAGGTAACGGGTGGCCGGTCTCCGACGGCTTGACATGCATGGTGCCGTGGTGCAGTTCGACATTTGCTGAAATCAACGGGTTCATGGCCTTTGTCAGTCCCGGGTTGTTCACCGCACGGTTCCCGGCCCGGGGGAAAAATGTAGGTCATGCATGGCGACCTACTGCGATTTCTTCTCAGTTTCTTCATCCATGTACTCGCGGCGCCGGGGGCCTTCCCAGCCCTTGTCACGCGACGCCCAGTCCGCGATCAGCCAGTCCATGCCCTCGGCCAGCCCGTCGGTCTCTTCCTGGGTGAACACTTCCGGGATGTGCAGATACCCGTGCTCATCGAAAAAAATCGACCTGTTCTTGCGTCAGCACAACTCCGAATCCCATTTTTGTCCGCGGATCCGACCCGGCTTCGCGAAAGTTGTTTCGTCGGGCAAGACGCGGATGGACACGGGTGGAATACAGAACATAATATATTGAGTGATTGCGAAATTTTTTCACCAGTAATTATTTTCTTCAACATCCACGCTGGCTCGACGAAGCCGCTTTCGCGAAGGCGAGTCATCTACGGACAAAAAAAACACGAGTTAGCCGGCTTCGGCGGGGCTTTTCTGCGACTCGTAATCGCTCCATTCGTAATCGCTCTGTATTCGAACATCGATTATGAATGGAGCGATTACGAGTGAAGTGCTGTTGAGTGTCAAAAAACAAATTTCTATACGATCGAGTTGCCAATGGAGATTCGGGAATTCGCGGAACGGATACTGTTCGGGGATTCGCTCGACGACAAGTTGATCCGACCGAGAAGCTTTGAGGACGAAGCGCCCGGACGCCCGGTCGAGACGCCGCGCTATCCGCACCGGCCCGTGGGCCTCTCGCTCGATCTCAGGGACACGTCTGAGAAAGTCGACTTTCCCAGCGTCTATCAACTCGATCGCGAGCCGGAGCGCGGGCGGGCGCTGCATTTTTTCGGCAATCACGAATTGCTCGCCCTCGAACTCATGGCCCTGTGCCTCCTCAAGTTTCCCGAGGCGCCGGCCAAATTCCGCCGCGGCGTGGCGCAGACCATGCTCGAGGAACAGATGCACACGCGTCTCTATGTGCGACGCATGGAACGGCTGGGCGTCGAATTCGGCACCTTTCCCGTCAATGATTTCTTTTGGAAATGCACAGCCGGCATGGAATGCCCGATGGAATTCGTCTCGCGCATGAGTCTCACATTTGAACAGGCGAATCTCGATTATGCGAGGTATTACGAAGGGGTCTTTCGTGAGATCGGCGACCATGCGACGGCGAAGATTCTTGCTCGCGTTCACCGCGACGAGATCGACCATGTCAAGCACGGCCTCGCTTGGTTCAATCGCTGGCGCGACCAGGCAGAGAGCGAATGGGAGGCGTACCGGCGGGTCTTGAGATTTCCGCTGACGCCCAATCGTGCCAAGGGTATCGGCTTTCAAAAGGAGGCCCGTCGCCTCGCCGGCCTGTCGGCCGACTTCATTGCTAACTTGGAGGTGTACTCCCGATCCAAAGGCCGTTCACCCGACGTTTTCTGTTTCAATCCCGCCTGTGAAAGTCAGGTAGCGCTGAACAAGCCCGGCTTCACGCCCTCGGAGCCGGTTCGTGTCCTGGCCGCCGATCTCTCGGTATTGATGATGTTCGTCGCTGGTGCCGACGACATTGTGCTGGCCCCGCGAATGCCGTCGCAGTTGTTTCTTGCCGGCCTGCAAAGCGCCGGGTTTGCCTTGCCGGAGTTTGTCGAGTGGGCCCCCGGCGTCGTCGCCGCCGTGCACGCCGAACACCGCACGATTCGCCATCTATGCCCCTGGGGCTGGAGCCCGGACACGGTGAGTATGTTTAAAGTGGCCCGCCACTCCGTGACGGATGCAGCCAATGAATCCGCGACGGAGTGGCGGGTTGCTTTGGCCGCTGTTCCGATCTGGGACGATGCATTCCGTCAGGTCTATTCCAAGGCCTTGAGTGCCGAGCTGCTTGCCGATTTCCTTCACGAGTACCCGGACGGCAAGGATTGGTTGTGTGAGCCGGAGGTCGTTGGCCGCGCCTGCACGACCCTCTGCGCAGTCCGCAAGCGGTTGACGGAACTGCGAGGGATGGGATTTCAGCGGCTTGCGGTCAAAGCCGATTTTTCCTCATCGGGCCGGCAGATCGTTCGCATTGCCGGCGAGGAAATGAGCCCGACGCAGCAACAACGTGTCGACAGCGTCCTCGCCAAGCAGGGGACCGTGGTCGTCGAACCCTGGCTGGATAAGCGGTGCGACCTGTCTTGGCAGATGGAGGTGGGACCGAACGGCAAAGCATCGATTCTTGGCGGCACGCGATTTCTCACGGATGCTCGCGGACAATATCGCGGTAGTGTCATTGGCCGCTACCTAGACGCTGTCGATACTGGGGTCGTCAAATGCCTGTTCGGCGGCGGTCGCAAATCACGCCGACTGCATCGGATGCTCGATGCCCTGACGGCGCGTGTTGCCAAACGTCTGGCCGCCGCCGGCTATTCCGGTCCCGCCGGGATCGATGCATTTATCTACCGCGGCTCCACGGGGCTTCGGCTGAAGCCGCTTGTCGAGATCAACCCTCGCTATACCATGGGCTGCATTGCGCTCGCCCTCAATAAGCATCTGTGCACCGGCCGCGTCGGACTTTGGCTGACCCTGACGGCGAAAGATATACGGGCTACGGGGTTCAACGGTTTTGCGGAGTTCGCAGCCGATTTGGAGCGCTGCTTCCCGCTCCAGCTCGCCTCTGACGCCGACAAGCGAATCAGCGAGGGCGTTCTCTTAACCAACGATCCCGCCCGGGCCGAAGCGTTTCTGAGTGTACTCATCGTTGGCCGCTCGCTCGAGCAGTGCGAGGGCGTGGTTGTAAATATGCGGTCGTAGCCGAGATCCTTCCGCGGCGGGACTGAGGCCGCGTTGCCCTTGCGGACGCCGCAACATCTAGGACACATAGGCGGCAGTTGGCTCTCGGCATCGGATTGCCATAAGCGGGGGCTTTCCATTCCTTGCCTGCTTCCCTTCTTCTGTCGGCATTTTCATCATGCCGTTGATATTCTGATTGCAATTCTTGTGGCTATCTCGTATAATTTTATCAAGATTATGAAACTCGTTCTGATGTTCCTCGGCAAGGCGAAGCCAAAAGCGGTCGGCAACGCCATCGATGAATACGTCTCACGCCTGCAACGTTTGGGACCGATCGAGATCGTGACTGTCCGCGCAGAACGGATCGACGGCCGCGCCCCTGAGACTATCAAAGACGCGGAGGGCCGTCGCATACTCGAAGCAGTTCAGACCGACGATTGGTTAGCTGTTTGCGACCAGCGGGGTGAGTCGCTGCAAACGGATACGCTTGCCAAGCAAATCCATTCGGCATTCGGCGGCAGCGGATCGTTTGCCGGCAAGCGGCGGATGGTGATCGCGGTCGGCGGTGCCTTGGGCGCGGCGGCTTCGGTCCGTGAACGCGCCGATCAGGTCTGGGTCCTGTCGGGTCTGACCATGGCCCAGTCGGTTGCCCGCCTGGTGCTGGTCGAAGGCCTGTACCGCGCGATGACTATTGTCAAAGGTCATCCGTATCATAACAAGTGAGTCTCTCCGTCTCAATCTGCTGGCATCTCGGTTCGTCGCCCGGATTCCGCGAGTTGGTCGAGAAACGTCAGGATCCATGCGGCAATGAGCCGGTTGCCTGCCGGCGTGTGGTGACACTGGTCATAGAACAGAGGCGTTGCGGTCTCACGTGAGGCCTGTCTCAACTCGGGCAGCAGATCGAGCCGGGGGACATCGAGCGAAGTTGCCACAGCTTTCATTTTCTGCTGGGGATAATCGTTTACGAACTCGGCGTCGACTTGCAGCCGCACCGGAAACATGACGATAGCCAACTGAAAACCGTGTTGCTCCGCCTGCCGTTTGAACGCCGCGAACACCGGCGTTATCCTTTCCCAGACCGCGTCGCTCCAGGCGCCGCCCCAGTCACCGAAGTGCTCCTGAATCAAGCCGTTGAACGCCGCTGCGTCGGTTGCTGGATCGCCGAATCCCGGCGGAAATGCGGTCGCCACGGCCCGGGCCCAGTCCGACAACGGCAGCGGCGACTCGCCGCCGTCCGGGTTCTTCGCGAACCGCAGCCTGAGCCGTGCCAGCGCCCCGTTGCCGTGATAGAGCAAACGGCTTCGCTGCATTAGGGGATGGTCCATCAGAATGGTGATACCGGGGGACGGACGAAAATCGTTGAGGTAAAAGCCGATGACGACGACGTCCGGATCGATTCCGATTCCCGTCTCCATCAGAATCGATAAAGCGTTCTGCAGACCGATGGCGCCGATCCCGGCATTAACGGTTTCCAGGGGACGCGCGCCGTTGGCCGACAACGTCTCGACCCGGCGGACAAAGGTTTCTTCTTCGGGCAGGTAATCGCCGAAGGTGATCGAGTCCCCGAGAAACAGGACGCGTGGTTTCGTTTTCGCCGAGATTGTACGGTTGCGATAACCCCGCGCATTGATCCGGATTTCGATCTCTCGCCGGCTCAGGTAATGCTTACGGATCCGCACATGGGTATTCGGCCGCAGCCGTCGCCCGGCCGAGGTGTTTACATACAGACCGCCCTGTTCGGGATTGCGGCCGAAGACAAACTCAGCCGGATCCAAGTCCGTTCCGGCTGCCGGCCCCTCCGGATCGGCAGCAACCTGAACCACCTGGGGCACCGGCAGCAGGACGCGGCATAACAGTTCACCAAGCAGCAAGGCGACAGCGCAGGCCGTCGCCGACAAGAGCAATTGCCGCCACACAGATCGTCTCGTTGAATCCATTGGTGTCCATTCGTGGTTGCTATCTACTCAGGTGGAGGGTGGGGGGAGTAAGATCCGGTCAACGTCTATCGCACGTTTACGGAGATCGTAGCCCTGCGGCGGGGTCAGCTCAACGGTGGTAATCCAGTGCCCGTTCGCCAAGCGCGCGCCGAACCTCGAACGATCCGCCAGCGGTATTGGTTTCTGCCGCTTGACGTCTCGTAAGTTCGCTGACGCGGGCGATCTGAACGTGCTTCCGGGCGGCGGCGGCAGCTCAGCGATGCCGTCGTACAAGGCCGTAAAAACGGTCTTCGTACTGCTCGAACATTCCGGTGCGCTGGAGTTTGTTGCCCAACGCGTCAATCTGTCGGGGGTCTCGCGCTGCCTCGGCGAAATCGGATTCGATCCCCTCGTGCAGCCGTTGTGCGGCCCCGCTATCCGCGTCGGCCTCACCGCTGCGGGCCAGTTCCCGATAGTTCGTCGGCGCGGAGTTCTGGATGTAGTCAACGAGGAATTTGAGCAGCGACACTTCCCAAAGCTCGTCGGCACCGACAAGAACAGTTGCCAGGGCATCGTCGCGTCTCTCGACTTGCTGTTTTACTTTTTCAGTGACGGCCTCGATCGTGTCGTTGATCAGTTCCTCTGAAGCTGAGTCCTTGCGGAAATGCAGCCCATACTTGAGGATTCGTATGATTTCACCGTGACTCGACAGATAATCCGCATATTCACGTGCTTTTTCTCCGAAACCCTCGAGCAGGCTCGCGCCGAAGCTGGCGGGCGTAATGATTTGCGGGCGTTCGGAATAAATGCGCCCCTTCCGCACCCGGACCTTATTGACGTCATCCATCAATTCGCTTACCAGATGGTAATGGATCGTGGTGCTGCCGAAGGTCTCGAGCGTTTGTCGCGGGGGCAGGATGACACGTGTGCTCTGTACAGCGTACCAGATGTCTACTTTCTTGGCCATTATGGTATAGTATTCCCAAAAACAGGTAAAAGAAAGTCGGCGCGCGATATTGGGCGCCGCGGCGCCCATTCCCGTCGCGAGAAACGATCGATGTAACGATTCATGTACTCGACTCTCAGGCGACAAGTCGCAAATTCGGGCGCTGAGTAGCGACCTTCAGTCCGCCGGTTGGTGGATCCTCGTCCCCAGTCCCGATCCGCAAGCGTCGAGACGGTCCTAGTTCTTGTCCTCGGAGCGCGTCAGCGCGATCTTCGGACGTAACAGGAAGCAATAGGAATCGAGGACGAAGGACGAGGACGATACAGAAACGTTCGTGCCCGGAAACGCGGACCGGAGAGAACAATCGCGCCGAGACGGACGTGGGATACCGCGTCGGTCGCGCCTGACGATGTACGGGTTCAACGCTCCTGCGACGCCGGCTAAATTCATCGCTTAGGATTTTTTTTGACACTCAACAGCGTTTCATTCGTAATCGATTACGAACGGGTCGATTACGAATCACGGATAAAAAGCCCCTGCGACGCCGGTTAATTCAATCGCCACCGGGCCGGGCACCGATCCGGCTGCCTTTTTCCAGTATCATGGATGCTCTCCTCCTGCCAATAAAATATCTGATTGTCCTGATCAGCCGCTTCCTTCTCTGGCTCCGTTACGACGTAACCATCAAGGGCCTCGACGCGGTTGCCGCCGACAAAGGTATGCTTTTCCTGCCGAATCACCCGAGCGAGATGGATCCGGTGATACTCTGCTTCCACCTATGGCGTGACTTCAGGCTGCATCCCATGGTTGTCGAAGACTTTTATCACGCGCCCGGGCTGCGGGCATTGATGAAACTTGCCGGTGCCATACCGATGCCCAACACAATGACCGGCATGGGCAATTTCAAGCGCATGCGCGTCCGTCAGGGGTTGGACCGGATCATCGCCCATCTCGATACCGGCGACAACGTCCTCATGTATCCGGCCGGGCGCTTGATGCGGGGTGCGCGCGAAGAGCTCCGCGGCACCTCCGGGCTGTTCGACATCCTCGAGCGCCGGCAGGACATCAACATTGTGTTGGTTCGTACTACCGGTTTCGTGGGCAGTTCCTTTTCCTGGATCATGCACAAGGAGCGGCCCAACCTGGCCCGGTGCATGCTCAACGGTCTGCAGGCCATCATCGTGAATTTCGTCTTTTTCACGCCGCGCCGCAAGCTGCTCATCGAAGTCGAAGCGGCGCCGCCGGACTTTCCCCGGGACGCCGATAAGATGGTTTTGAACCACTGGCTCGAGGACTGGTTCAACCGCTACGGTGATGAGCCCATTGCCGGGGTTTCGTACACCTTTTGGAGGGAGACCTTGATTGAGCCTGCCGAGCCCGCGTCGGCCACCGATATGAGCGCTGCGCCGGCGGGTGTGCCGCCGGGCATACGCGACCCGGTTCTCGATCACCTGGCCGCCGCGTCCGGGTGGGAGCGCGATGCGATTGCCGATCATCACAGCTTATCCGCCGACCTTGGGATCGATTCGCTACAGACCGCCGAACTGGCCGCATGGATTGACGAGAGTTTCATGGTCAGCGACATCCACGTTTCCGATCTGCGGCTGGTCCGCGACGTGCTCGAGGTCGCTGCCGGAGAGATCAAGACATCAATCGAGCCGCGCACCGACACGGCGCCTGCGGCCTGGCGCGAATCCCGTGAACGGCTGTCCCTGGTGCGGCCGGACGTCGAGCGGACAATCCAACACAATTTCCTCGATCGCTGCAGCCGCTTTGGCGGCGCTGTCTGTGTGGCCGATGAGACGAGCGGCGTCCTGACATATAAGCGTGCCAAGACCGCGGTGCTTATTCTCGCCGATGTCATCGCCGAGCTACCGGAGACAAACGTCGGCATTATGCTACCGGCCGGCGCTGGGACCAACCTGGTGATCATGGCGACGATGCTGGCCGGGAAGGTGCCGGTGATGATCAACTGGACGCTGGGCGACGCCAATCTGGAACACGTCATCCGTGCCGCCGAAATCAAACAGATCATTTCATCGTCGCGCTTCCTCGATCGCGTCGAGCAGATCAATGTCGAGTTGCTTGAAGAGTATCTGGTGCTGCTCGAGGACGTTCGCGCGGCGAAGATCGGCTTCATGCGCAAGGTCAAAGGCGCGGTCAACGCCCTTCGATCCACGGCCGTCCTATGCCGCCGCTTCTGCCCGGACGCCGATGTCAGCGATACGGCGGTCATTCTCTTTACCAGCGGTTCTGAGTCTACACCCAAAGGCGTACCGCTGACCCACCGGAACATAGTGGCGAATATTGCGGCCTGCGTCGATGCGATTTCCTTTGCTTCGGCGGATGTCCTTTACGGCTTCCTGCCGCCCTTTCATTCCTTCGGCTTTACGGTGACCGGCCTCCTGCCGATGATCACCGGGCTGAAGACGGCATACTCTCCGAATCCAACCGCGAGCCGGCGGCTGGCCCACGGCATCGACTTGTGGCAGCCGACCGTTATTTGCGGCACGCCGACCTTCATCCTCGGCATCTGCCGGGCGGCCCGCGACCAGCGGTTGGACAGCCTGCGCATCATCGTGACCGGCGCCGAGAAGGCCGGCGACGAGCTCTTCGAGATCGTCCGCGAGCAGAGCTCTGCCGAGATTCTCGAAGGGTATGGGATCACGGAATGCGCGCCGGTTCTCACCATCTCGCGCTGCAACGAGCCCCGTGCCGGCGTCGGAAGGGCGGTGGGCGATGTCGAGATCCGGGTTGTCGATCCGGATGACCGAACACCGCGCGACGTTGGGCACCAGGGGCTGATCTTGGTCAGCGGATCGAACGTTTTCGGCGGCTATCTCGATCGCGATTCAAGCGACGCCTTTACATCAATAGAAGGGAATCGCTATTACATAACCGGCGACCTGGGCAATCTTGACGAAGCCGGGCATCTGACGATCTCGGGTCGGCTCAAGCGCTTTGTCAAAATCGGTGGTGAGATGATCAGTCTGCCGGCCATGGAGGAGGCCATCGAACAGGCCTATCCCAACGCCGCCGGCGAGCCGCAGACGGCCCTTACCTATGCCGAACGTGACGGCGAGCGCCCCCTGCTCGCGCTTTTCGCCGTGCCGCGGACGGACCCGGAGCAGGTCAACGCCGTACTCAAGACGGCCGGCTTCAGCAATCTCGCGCGGGTCCACAGGGTCTTGACCTTGGACGCAATCCCGCTGCTGGGCACCGGTAAGACGGACTACCGGACCCTGACCGCGGAACTGAAGAAGTTGATCGAGAGTGGGGATTGAAGTGCGATCAGATGGGAAGTTTGAGCGGCAGACGGAGAAGGAGAGGGAATCAGAGAATGCGAAGCTGCGGGGTCCGCGACTTCTGTGCGAATGGTTCGGTAGAGTGGGCTGGTAGCATAAGAAAGTGGCTCGACACCCGCGTCCAGCGTAACAACGGCAGGCGAAGACGGATCCGTGACGGCAATCGGATTTCTGAACACGCGCCGATCTCGATGGTATTCGTCCAGATGGCGACCGTGCTGGCGACGCGGTCGCCGTCCGTAACGATAATTCGTTAAAAATCACAATCGAGCCTTGGGATGCCGGGCTAATCCACTGCTAATTCGAGCACCTCATAGAGTTTCAGCTGGGGTAGCACCCAATGTGTTCGCTCCTGCTGGACATTGA